>NZ_CABUIW010000014.1 GCF_902491705.1 uncultured Lactobacillus sp.
ATACTAATTTGATTAATTATCACAATATGACTTATTTCGATTTATATAATACGAGAAAGGAATCCAATTGCGTAAATACCAAACATTACTGCAATGGCTGTTTCTAGTGGGCCATAATTTGGCACCTTTTCTTTAGTCAATGGGACAATGTAATCATTGATCAAACGCTCAATGAACAATGAACCGATAACGTTGCTGGCTGCTGCCAAAACAATCGTAATCATGGAAATAGTGAGCATCCATGGACTAGTACTTGCGATTAGCTTAAGCAGGCGTGACAAAGTCTTCATTCTGCTGCCTTTAGCTTGATTTTTGTTTTCTAAAGCTTTATCCAAATTGCTCACCTACTTTCCTTGTGCTTCTTGGAATTTAGCGATTGAACTGTAAAGTTCGTTAGACTTCATCAATTCTTCGTGTGTTCCAATATCTTCGATTCTGCCGCGATTCATAACGATGATTCGATCAGCATCTTTAATTGAAACAATTCTTTGTGAAATGATAATCTTGGTTGTATCTGGCATGTCTTTAGCAAGAGACGTTCTAATTTCACGCTCTGTGCTAGTATCAACAGCTGAAGTTGAATCATCCAAGATCAAAATCTTAGGATTCTTTAACAAAGCTCTCGCAATAGTGATTCTTTGCTTTTGTCCACCTGAAACGTTGTTACCACCTTGTTCAATCATGGTGTCATAACCATCTGGCATTTCACGAATAAATCCATCAGCATGCGCAATCTTAGCTGCCGCAACAACTTGCTCATCAGTGGCATTTTCGTTACCCCACTTCAAGTTGTCTTTAACAGTACCTGTGAACAAAACGTTGTTTTGAAGAACCATCGCAACGTTATCACGAAGCGTCTTTAAGTCGTATGACTTAACGTTATGCCCTGCAACGCGAACAGCACCAGAAGTTACATCGTAAAGACGCGGAATCATAGAAACCAAGGTTGATTTAGATGAACCAGTTTCACCGATAATCCCAATTGTTTCACCTGGGTGAATGCGCAAATTAATATCGTTAAGTGCATCAGTCTTATCAGCAGGTTCATACTTAAAGTTAACATGGTCAAAAATAATTTCACCGTTAGTTAAACGCTTAAGTGGCTTCTTAGGATTTTCAATAGTTGGTTCTTCAGTGATTACAGCAGCGATACGACGACCACTAGCACCTGAAATAACCAACTGGGTGGTAATCATAGCCAAAATGTTTAAACTGAACAAAACTGAGTTTGAGTATGTAAACATTGAAATAAGTTGACCAGTTTGTAAACTGCCGCCAACGATTTCTCTAGCACCAAACCAGCAGATAGCTAAAGTAGAAATGTTCAAAACTGCAGCAACTACTAAAGCGTTCAAAGACATAATCTTTTGTGCAGTTGCAAACAATTTATAAATAAAGCCTGATGACTTTTCGAATTCCTTGATTTGAGGTTTTTCTTGAACGTAAGTCTTAACTTCACGAATACCGCGAACGTTTTCACGAACCACTTGATTCATGCGGTCATATCCTCTAAAGATTTTAGGGAAATATGGATAAGCCGTTCTAATAATTAAGCCCAAAGCAAGTGCAAAAATTGGTCCTAATACTAAGAAAATAAGTGACAAGCGTGGACTGATAATCACAGACATGATAATTGAAACGATGAACATCATTGGCGCTCTAACCGCAATTCTGATCAACATTTGGTAAGCTAGTTGCACGTTGTTGACGTCAGTCGTCAAACGCGTAACCAAACTGGCACTTGAAAAGTGATCGATGTTTTCGAATGAATAATCTTGCATGTGATAGAACATGTCTTTACGCAAGTTAGCTGCAAAACCAGCAGCTGCATGTGCAGAAACATAACTGGCACTTGCACCTAATGCTAATGAAACGATTGTTAATACAAATAAAAGCAAGCCTAATTTACTAATATAGGCCATGTTGCCTTTCATAATTCCGTTATCGATCAAAATACCAACTAAATATGGAATCAGCATTTCGATGATAACTTCACCAATAACAAATACTGGTGAGAGCAAAGACAACTTTTTGTATTGTCTAATCGATTTGCTCAATGTTTTGACCATATAAAACCACCCTTCTATTTCTATGCATCCCGTAAACAAAAAGATAAATGGGCTATCCCATTTATCTTTTTTCTACTATCTAAAACTTAAGTATGTACTTCTTTTTTTAAAGAAGCAAGTTATTTGTGTTGTGGATTAGGTGCAAATGATGAACCCACAATGTGGTAATGCTTTCTGAATAAGTAGCGAGCACCGTATGCAATTGCAGCAATTACAATATCAACAGCACCTGGTAATACTGGGTTAATCACGCGAACTACTGGCAATGATAAAATCCAGATCCAGACGAATAATACTACGGCAATTCCTAAACCACTTAAAATCAATTTTGGTAAACCAACACGGTTGCCATTCTTTGGCATTACCCAGTCATTGTATTTAACCATGAAGACACCCATTAAGATACCAACACTGGCTAAAGTCAAAATACCCATCTGTGAATTTTGAGGCTGCTTTGTTTCAAACAAAGCAATTATTCCGAAGATACCAACGAAAATTGCTAAGTATAAAAGTGCGCCATCAACAGCACGTTGCCAAAATGGAGTTTCAACAGGCTTTTGTTCTGGATGAAGCATTTGTTCAGCCTTAATTTGTGGTGAAGCTAAGTAAAGACCATTAGCAGGTTGACCATGACGTTGAGCAATTACAATTTCGCTCAACAAGCCATCAGTCATTGCCATTGCTTCTTCACGTGAAAGTGAACCTTGACGTTGCAATTCCTTTTCCAAACGAAAAACGTAGTCTTGATTCTTGTTGCTTAACTTTTGACGTAAAACCTTAGGATCTTCATTCTTTAGTTCTTCGTCTTTAGCATCAACTTCAGATTGCTTCTTTAATTTTTCTTGTTTTTCAGTATCAATATTTGGATTATTTTTTTCTTGCTCTTTTTCAGCCATTCTTACTCCTAGACATTAAATCTGAATTCAATAATATCGCCGTCTTGAACCACGTAATCCTTACCTTCAAGACGCAATTTACCAGCTTCCTTAACCTTTTGCATTGTTTCAAGCTTATCTAAGTCATCAAATGAAACAACTTCGGCACGAATAAAGCCACGTTCAAAGTCTGAGTGAATAACACCGGCAACTTGAGGAGCCTTCATACCTTCGTGGAAAGTCCAAGCACGGGTTTCAGGACCACCAGCAGTGAAGAATGTTCTTAAGCCTAAAATATGGTAAGCGGCACGAATCAAACGGTCAAGGCCTGGTTCCTTAACGCCTTCCATTTCAAGCATTTCCTTCTTTTCATCGCCATCAAGACCAGCAATTTGTTCTTCAGCAGAAGCAGAAATACCCAAAGCTTCAGCATGTTCCTTTTCAGCATGCTTCTTAACGATTTGGAAGTACTTGTCGCTTTCTGGATCAGCCATTGAGCTTTCAGCAATGTTAGCTACGTAAATAACTGGCTTAGCAGTCAATAAGAACAAGCCCTTAACAATCTTTTGTTCATCCTTGTTAAAGTCGATTGAACGAACTGCATCCCCGTTTTCCAAAACTGGCTTAATCTTTTCAAGTACAGCCATCTCAGCCTTAGCTTCCTTATCGCCTTGTTGAGCAACCTTCTTTACCTTGCCGATACGACGGTTAACAGCGTCAAGGTCAGCAATGGCAAGTTCCAAGTTGATAGTGTTGATATCTTCTTCTGGATCAACTTTACCAGTAACTGAAGTAATGTTGTCATCGTCAAAGGCACGTACTACGTGAACGATCGCATCAGTTTGACGAATGTTTTCAAGGAACTTGTTACCAAGACCTTCACCCTTTGAAGCACCCTTAACAAGACCGGCAATATCAGTAAATTCGAAAGTAGTGTGCACGATCTTCTTAGCAGGAATCAATTCTTGAATTCTAGCTAAACGCTTATCAGGAACTTCAACCATTCCGACGTTTGGTTCAATGGTGGCAAATGGGTAGTTAGCCATTTCGGCACCAGCCTTAGTAATTGCGTTAAACAAAGTTGACTTACCAACGTTTGGCAAACCAACAATACCAGCAGTTAATGACATTTGTTGTCCTCTTTTTCTAAAAATCTATTATTTTATATTTTTCTTACTTGTCTATTTTATCTAAAATTTGGGCGAGCGATACGATCTTTTGGCACATATTGTTCTTTTTTTGCGTTAACCGGATCATTAGCCTTAGTTAAAACCTTTTTTAGTTTACGGTTAAACTCGCTGCGAGGCATCATGACCATGTGGCCACATCCCATGCATTTGAGCTTGATATCTGCACCCATACGTAATATTTCCCAGTCATTAATTTGACAAGCATGGGGCTTTTTCATCTGAACCGTATCTGCCAAATTATAAGAAACTTCTTTAGCCATCTAAATCAACACCTAACAAATCAAGAATTCTATTCAATTCATCAGCAGAAGCAAAGTCGATTGAAAGATGTCCTTTACCTTTTTTGGTCTCAGAAATATTAACACTTGAGCCAAACTTGTTTGAAAGTTGATTTTCACTTGCACGAATAAATGCGGATTTCTTAACGGCCTTCTTTTGTGGCTTCTTCGCATTCATCTTGCTTACTAAAGCTTCAACTTTACGAACAGGCATCCCTTCCTTAACTACGCGCTTAGCTAAGGCATCAATTTTATCCTTATCTTTTAAGCCTAAAAGAGTTCTAGCTTGGCCCATTGATAAATCGCCATGTTGGAGCAAACGCTTAGTTTTGCTTGGCAAAGTAAGCAAACGCAAGTAGTTGGCAATATATGGACGAGACTTGCCCATTCGCTTAGAAACTTCTTCTTGTGTTAGTCCCAAATTCTTTTGGAGCATCTCATAAGCTTGAGCTTCTTCAAGTGGAGTTAAATCTTCACGTTGCAAGTTTTCCAGCACTGCAACTTCCATCATTTGACTTTCATCAAACTTGCGTACAATTGCTGGAATTGTCTTCTTTTTAGCTAACTTTGAAGCACGGTAGCGACGTTCACCAGCAATAATTTCATAGCCGTTAACAGACTTTCTAACAATAATTGGTTGGAAAACGCCGTTTTCTTTAATTGAATCAGATAATTCTTTTAAGCTCTTATCATCAAATCTTTTTCTTGGTTGATATGGATTAGGACGAATATCATCTAAATCAAGTTCCTTAACTTCTTCAACCTCTTCGATTTGTGGTTCATCTTCAAAAAGGGCTTCAATACCACGACCTAAGCCGCCTTTTTTTCTTGGCTCTTTACTTCTTGAGTCTCTTGCCATGAGCTTTTAACACCTCTTTTGCTAAATCATCATAAACCTTCGCACCACGAGATTTTGGAGCATATTCCGTAATTGGTTGACCGTAACTTGGAGCTTCTGCCAATTTAGTAATTCTTGGGATAATTGTCTTATAAACTTTCTTGCTGAAGTACGATTGAACTTCCTTAACAACTTCAGCACCCAAGTTGGTTCTAGCGTCAAGCATTGTCAAAAGCACGCCTTCAACACCAAGATCTTTATTAAAGTGCTTTTGCACTAAGCGGATAGTGTTTAAGAGCTGGCTCAAACCTTCCATAGCGTAGTATTCACTTTGAACTGGAATCAAAATTGAATCTGATGCAGTAAAGGCATTAATTGAGAGCTGACCTAAAGATGGTGGACAGTCAATAAATACAAAATCGTATTGGTCGCTGACTGCATCAAGTGCAGATTTAAGGCGAGTTTCACGAGCCATCATACTGATCAATTCAGTTTCAGCACCAGACAAGTTAATCGTTGCTGGAACCATGTCCAACTTAGGAGTTGATGTATGATGAATTGTATCTTGGATAGGAACTTCATCAATCAAAACATTGTAAATGTCCTGGTCAATCTCTGATTTTTCAATTCCTAAACCAGAGGTAGCGTTACCTTGTGGGTCGATGTCCACGATTAATACGCGATAACCACGGTCGGCAATTGAGGCTGCTAAATTGATGGTAGTAGTAGTTTTACCTACGCCACCTTTTTGGTTAGCAACCGAAATTACATTTACCATATTTTCCATCCCTTCCCTACTTTCTCTTCAATTCAATAGTTATCTTGTAGTCATCAGGGTTATTGTCTTCTTTAACCTTTACTTTAATGCCTGAATCTTTAGCTAACTTAACGGCTTTTTTAATCGTATTGATTTGTACTTTTAGATCCTTAGGAATACGTTTTACAACACGCTTTGTTTCCTTAGGCTTAGGGTTAAAGTAAGCATCTACGTCTTTGGCAATTTCTTCAGTTTGCTTTACGTTTAAGCCCTTTTCTTCAATTTCCTTTAAAACACGCTTTTGATCGTCTTCACTCAAGTTAATTAAAGCACGACCATGACGAGCGGTAATCTTGCCGTCAACTAATGCTTGTTGCACATCATCGCAAAGCTTTAATAAACGCAACTTGTTAGCTACGTATGATTGGGACTTACCCATATCTTTAGCTAAAGCAGTTTGAGTCAAATCATTTAACTTCATCAAGTTAGTGTATGCCTTAGCTTCATCAATTGGGTTTAAGTCTTCACGTTGCAAATTTTCAATTAAAGCTAAAGATGCTGCTTGATCGTCATCCATGTTCTTGACAATTGCTGGAATAGTCTCCCAGCCCAAGCTCTTAGCTGCACGATAACGACGTTCACCAGCAATAATTTCGTATTGATCGCCATCTTCACGCACAACGATTGGTTGAAGCAAACCATCTTTATCAAGAGTTTCAGCTAATTCTTTAATTGAATCATCTGAGAATTCACGACGTGGTTGATAACGGTTAGGAACAATCTTATCTAATTCAAGATCTTGGATTTGTTTGTTTTTAGGAATTTCTTCATCATGACGCATAAAAGAAAATAATGACATTTGATATTTCCTCCTAAATTAATGTATTGGTTTGCACCGTGGTGTACCAGCTTGACGTGGATACTTTTTCGGCGTGGATTTAACTTTTTGAACTAAGACTAAAGTTCTCTCTTCTTCACTTTCTGGTAAAGTAAGTTCTTTATCTTCAATCAGCTTGCCACCTAAAACTTCAAGGGCTTTTTGACCATCGTCTAATTCATCCTCGGCTTTAGGACCCTTTAAGGCAACGAAGTAGCCGCCTTTTTTAACTAAAGGCAACGAAGTAGCCGCCTTTTTTAACTAAAGGCAAGCAATATTCGCTTAAAACTGACATTCTAGCTACAGCGCGAGCAGTTACGATATCGAATTTTTCACGATAAAGCTTATTTTGACCGACGTCTTCAGCACGACCATGAACTAGCTCTACGTCAGTTAAGTCCAATTTACTGATTAAATCTTTTAAGAAATTCAGTCTCTTTTGAAGAGAATCAACAATCGTTACTTTGATACTTGGTTTTAAAATCTTGATCGGAATCGAAGGAAAACCGGCACCGGCACCAACATCACACAGAGTTGCTCCGTCTTTAAAAATCTCGCCAAAAGTAAGAAGAGGCGTAATACTATCATAAAAGTGCTTAAGGTATACCTCGTCTTCTTCTGTGATTCTAGTCAAGTTAACGTGCTCATTGACTTCGATCAACATTTTAAAATAAAGTTTAAATTGCTGCTTTTGTTTATCAGTTAATTCAAAATTATGTTTTGATAGTTCTAAGAAAAATTTTTCAGGATTCATTATTTTTTCACCCGTGGAACCTTGTTTCACATTTTAAATTTAACGCCAAATGCGTTCATAAGTAAAGACAGATCGTCTTTTTAATTATGAAGTATTTTATTGCAATCGTCAAAGTTTTGCAGCCTGAAAAATAGAGTATAATGAGGCGCATGGAGAAGGAGAAAAATGGTTGTTACTTTAATAGTTTTAGCTTATTTAGCTTATAAAACTTATACAGGTTATAAAACTGGCTTTACGAGATACATTATTGGATTGATTTGTTCCGCAATTGTCTTCATGATAGCGATTTTTGCGCAAAACCCACTAGGTAATTGGCTTTACACACAATTTACCGGGGAAATGATCAGAAATAATGCCACAAACAATGTGGAATTAATGATCGCAAGATTTGCGGCTTTCTTCATTGTTTTCTTTGTTGGAAAAATGATCATGAAAATATTCAAAAACTGGATTCCAGCCAAGAATCCCCATGCTACAAACTTAGGTAGTATTTTGGACAATGTCTTAGGGGCTTTAGCTTCATTAATTGCCAGCTACTTTGTTGTTTACGTGGTTTTATCAATGTTCAATGCACTTCAAAACCCATGGTTCATGCAACAAACGATTGATTCATCATTTTTACGTTTTATTATTTACAGCACACCAGGTCTTTCTAACGGTGTCTTCAATAATATCTTTAATATTAGTAAAACGGTTGGATAACCAAAAAAGCTAAGCAATGCTTAGCTTTTTTCTATTGATTAAAATTGTCGTATTCAACGTGTTCGTCGTTATATACAAAGACTGCACCAATTCGGTCTGGATCATCATGCCAATTTTTCATTGGATAACCTGCGAAAAATAGCCGTTTACACTCAATTTCAGCTTCAACTGAAGTCTTAGTAAAGGTCGTTACACCGGCTAAATCCGTTTTAACAGGATAACCCGTTCTTGGATCGATCAAGTGATGGTACTTATGACCATCAACGACTAAATATCGCTCATACGTACCACTTGTAACGGCAGAACATTGTGGCACCATTACCGAGGTAATATTATCGCCTCGAGGTTCTATTGGGTCTTGAACACCAATCATCCATTGACCATTAACTCTTTTAGGAGAATCACCCACAAGTAAAATATTGCCGCCTAAATTGATGATCCCTGCTTCTACGCCATAAGCCAACCAGAGATCGCGAATTCTGTCAGCAATCCAACCTTTAGCAATCCCACCTAAATCAAGCTCCATTCCTTTCATCTTGAGAAAGACGCTTTGATCTTGATCATTCAAAACCACTTTAAATGGATGGGTTAAAAGCATGCGATCTTTAATTTCACTATCTTTTGGCACATGTGCTCCTTTAAAGCCGATATGCCACAATTTTACAACTGGGCCAATTAAAGCATTAAAACCAAAGTTCTCACGGCTTTTTTCAACTGCTAATTTAACCAAGCTATAAACTGGACTTGAAACTTGAACTGGATGATCACCAGATGCATGATTGATGTCCATTACTTCAGATTCATCCCTATTAACAGTTAATAAATCCTCATAATGATCAATCAAATCAAATGATTTTTGCAATAAGTCTCTTTTTTGCGTGCCAAAAATCTGCAACGTAATTGAGGTACCTAATGCATGATGATGTCCGACTACTTGTTCTAGTGCTAAATCTTTAATCATTTTTCTAGTCTTCCAAATATAATTCACGCAATCTATCGCGCAATTGTGGCGTTAAACCAATCTTTTCTTTTAGATAATTATCGATCCCGCCGAATTCTTTTTCAATTGCAATTAATGATGTATCCAAAAATGCGTCGCTAACTGAGCCTAAAATACGCATGTTGGCACGAAGACAAAGATTGCCGCCTTCTTTTTCTATAGCACGGTCACGTTTTGCACGATAATCGTTAAGCATGTAATTAGAATACAAGTAATCTTGGCGGATTGTTTCCATATCAACGCCTAAAATATACAAGATCATTACCGTTACAATGCCCGTTCTATCTTTTCCTTCAGAACAATGATATAAAATAGCGCCATCTTCAGTATTAGCAAGTACTTCAAGAATTTGGTGCAAACTGGTTTGAGCGTGCTCCTTTACAACGTGCGCACGATAGCGATCACACATCATCCTAAAGCCAGCATATTGGTCCTTGCGATAGGTTTCAAAAACCTTTGCTAAATCCTTTTTACCACCGTTTGTATTGTCATCTTTAGCAATTGAAATATCCAAATGTTCTACGCCAGGAAGTGTACTATCTGGCATTTTACGACATTCATGTGGTGAACGTAGATCAATGATTTTGGTTAAACCATAATCAAGCAAAAATTGTTCATCTTTTGCAGTGATATTGCTGATCTTACCTGATCTAATCAAGCGGTGCATTTTAACTTTGCGCCCTTGATAGCCAATGTAGCCACCTAGGTCTCGCGGATTGCGGACCTTTTCTAAGGGCAAAACAACAGGTTTTATCATTATTCTCACCTCTTCACAATTATTTTTTAGATTAAAAAACCGAATAGTATTCCTATTCGGTAATTTTACTATTGAGTTAGCAAACTGACAAAATTATTTGTTAGCTTGTGCAACAAAATTAACAAAGTTGTCCATCATTACATCTAATTGCTTGATAGAAGCTTCGTCAGTTAAGTCGCCGCTTTCTTTATCAAAGTTTCTAGCAGCGCCGCCAATTAAAATTTCATTACCTGGCAAAACATTTGCGCTCATATCTGGTGAAAGTAAAATTTCACGTGCATCTTCTTGAGCACGGCTTGAGCCTTGAATACCGTATGAAGTACCAACTACTGCAGCTGGCTTCATCTTCATTACGTTAGGACCAGCGTGTGAGCCTAACCATTCAAGCGCACTCTTAAGAGCTGCTGGAATAGAGTGATCATATTCTGGTGTGGTCAAGATAATGCCGTCAGCATTTTTGATATCTTCAATCCACTTCTTAGTAGCTTCATCTGGTTCTTCAGTTCTACAAAATGGCTTGATGTCATCAATTTCTCTTACTTCAATATCGGCTTTTTCAGCATAACGTTTAGCAATAAACTTTGCTAAAAAACGGTTATATGAAAATGGAGCATTTGTACCAACGATTGCTAATAATTTCATTTAATGAGCCCCCTACTTAGTAAGTTGTGCGTACCAATCATCAACTTCATCGAAGAAGTGATTCAAGAACTTAATTGTTCCTTCGTCTACTAAGTGACCTTCTTCGTCGAATTGCTTTGGTGCAAATCCCATCATAAATTCATCGCCATTAAATACATGTGCGCTGAAACCTGGAGCAGCCAAGATACTCTTTAAACGAGTTTGTGAACGAGAAGCACCTTGAGGCATTGGTGAGGTTGAAACAATTACTACTGGCTTATCGTGGAAGGGATGGACAGAACTTGAAAGCCATTCAAGAGCGCTCTTTAATGCGCTAGTTACTGAGTGTTGTTGTTCTGGGGAACCGATCAAAACCATATCTGCATCCTCAATTTTCTTGCCTAAATCAAGCACGTTTTGAGGTGCATCAACGCCTTCTTTAAACATTGGTAAGCCCTTAACTGTTGCAAATTCAAAGTCATATTTATAATCTAAATTATTCATAATAACTCTAAGCAACTTTTCGTTAAATGAGTTATCGGCATTAGAGCCAGATAAAGCTAGTACCTTCATAAAAACCACCTTTCGAAATCATCTTTATCATAATTATAACTTAATGATTAATAAATATTACGAAAATCGATTTTAATAACGCAAGAAAAAAGGCATTTTCAATATTGAAAATGTCTTTTTCCGAGGGTGAAAAGCGCAAATGATTGACGAATTCCTATGCTAAGTTATCCTTAAGAGAAGCTTCGTCGTCTGCAGCAAACATTGGACTTTCTTGAGTTTCGCTAAGACGATCGTTAAGCATAGCATCGTGAATCTGTGCGTTTAACACATTGATAATTTGGTTTTGGTTGAAACTTGCAATTTCGTTAACTACAAGTGCAGCCATACCAGTAGTTGAAATCCAGTTAGCAATTACAATATCACGGATCTTGTCTTGATCATAATCGGTATCAGGATATTGTTCATTGAACTTTTCAACACCTAAGTCCATTAAAGTGTCAGCAATGATCTTGCTACCAAATTTACCGTCAACAAACATTGCGCGGAATAAGTTAACATGCTTTTGTGCAAAATCAATATATGACAAATCAAGGTCGATTAAAGGCTCACCAGTATACTTTTGTTGTAAAATATGAGCTCTTAAATCGTCAGAAATTCTCTTCAATACTTGAGAGCGAAGATCTTCCATATTGTCAAATTCAAGATACAAAGGTTGTGTTGAGAAGTGTCCTGCCTTAGCAATGCTACGAGCAGTTAAGCCTTCAATACCGTCCTTAATTGCCATCTTATAAGCTGTATCTAAAATTTTGTCTTTACTGATTTCTTTCTTTCTTGCCATTTTTAATGCACCTCAATCATTTTCCCCAAACGCACTTTTCAATACGCCTGTTATTTTTATTTTCATGAACATCATATATCCAAAAAATAACAAATGCAAGTCTTAATTGTTACTTTTTTATAGTCGCTTGAATAACGATAAATCATTGTCTCCGGTAAACTGATCATAATGTGAAGATACCATTTCAATAACCGCTTGCTTATCCAAGCCTTGTGAAGCACAAAAAGCAAAGAAAGCAGCGGATAAAATATAGCCTCGTTCACGATCGTCTTTTAGATTATCTGAGAATTTCATATTAATAGTATGAGCATCATAATCTGTGGTTAATTCGATCGATTTGTTCTCTGGCTTATCGTTCATATTAAAACCTCAATTTCCCCAAAAATAATATAATATAAAATCTAGTGTTTTACATTATAATTATATTACAAATTAATTTAGAAAGAGTGTAAAAATTGAATACTACTATTGGACGTTCATCTTGTACATCAATTTTAATTGGCAAAAAAGCCTCTTTAACTGGCAGCGTAATTATTGGCCGTAATGAAGATGCCAAAACTGCTTGGCCTAAACATTTAGCTTTTAATGTACATAAAGTAATAAAAAATAATCACTTCAAATCTAAGGATAACAAATTCGAAATAGATTTGCCTGAAGAAAGGCTTTCATATTCTTCAACACCAGAATGGACTGACAAGTATGGCGTTTTTGAAGAAGACGGAATTAATGAACACCACGTTGCAATGAGTGCTACTGAGAGTGCATATGCAAATGATCGAGTAATGGCTGTTGATCCATTTGATACTGAAAAAGGCATCTTAGAAGAAGCCATGGTTACTGTGGTATTGCCATATGTTAAGACTGCTAAAGAAGGTGTAAAGCGTCTTGGTGAAATTGTAGAAAAACATGGTGCAGCCGAAGCAGACGGCATTTTATTTGCTGATCGCGATGAAGCCTGGTATATGGAAATTGGTTCTGGTCACCACTGGGTAGCTCAACGCATCCCTGACGACTCATACGCTGTTGTCGCAAACCAATTAGCTATTCAAGAAATTGATTTTAATAATAACAATTTCTTATATTCAGATCATTTACAAGAATTTGTTTACGATAACAAATTATGGCCAAAAGACAAACCATTTATTTGGCGTGATATTTTTGGCACACATGATGATAGCGACTTACACTACAACACTCCTCGTGTTTGGAGCGGCCAACGTCTTCTTACGCCATCTGTTGAGCAAAAGCCACAAGACTTCAATTTACCATTTACTAGAAAGCCTGATGCTCCAATTTCAGCTCAAGATGCACAACGTGTATTAAGCGATCACTTCAACAATACAGTTTATGATTTAACAAATAAGAAAAACAAAAATCAACCAACATTCCGTCCAATCTCTGTAGCAACCACCCAAGAATCTCACCTACTTGAATTAAATGGTGAAGATATGATTCACTGGCTTGCAATGGGCGTTGCCGCACAAAGCGTTTATGTACCATTCTACCCACAAGGAACTAAGGTGCCTAATACTTGGAAGAACGGTAAGGAAACTTACTCTCCAAACTCTGCATACTGGGTATTTAAATTAGCCGGTGTATTGGTTGACCGCGATTGGGGCAAGTACGGTACTGCATTAAGCAATACGCAAAGTGCTACAAACGAAAAATTACTGCAAATTAGACACCAATATGATAAAAAATTAGCTAAGGAAAATGATCCAGCTAAGCAAACTGAATTAGTTAACGAAGCAAATGCTAAGTTAGCTAAAACTGCAACAGATGCTTATAAGGAATTAACTGCAAAATTGATTACGGAACAAACTGGTGACTCACCACTTAGATTCCAAATGGATCCTAATTTATAGAAAAAGAGCTCTGCTGTAAAGCAGAGCCCTTTTCATTTAAAAGCAGCTGGCTAGCTTTACCCCCCCATTTTGCTATAATTAACCGTATGAAAGCGGATTTTTATATTTATAAGTAAGAAGGTAATTTCATGAAAAAGAATAAATTTATTGGTATTACAGCAGCTGCTTTGCTGGCTGTAGCACCAGTTGCAGCTATTGCTGAGAATGTAAATGCGGCAACTACTCAAAGTGTATGGACTAGCTCTTATGCACCAGTTTTTGAAGTGAATGGTCAAAAAGTAGGTAATACCGA
Organism: uncultured Lactobacillus sp.; assembly: GCF_902491705.1. GTDB lineage: Bacteria > Bacillota > Bacilli > Lactobacillales > Lactobacillaceae > Lactobacillus. The sequence goes on from NZ_CABUIW010000014.1 coordinate 14,227, forward strand.
AATTGCACCACTTGGCAATGGTTTGTCAATTAAAAATGGTGAAACAATCGATCAAGTACTTGGTGCCATAAAAAAGGCAGTAACTATTAAGTTGCCTGACGGGATGAAAGGTCAAACAAATATCTTAACAACTGCACAATTCATTGCTTTGCAACTTAGAAACCAAGGGGTTAAAGTTAGCGGCTACACTGGCAGCAGTACAATTACTGATGTTGGCAAACGCGGCATTATTATCAACTTAGAAGTTCAAAGTAACGTTACGCAAGCAGACGGTAAAGTTCAAACTGCTACATCATCTGTTAAGGTTCCATTTAACCCTAGTGCTACTGATGAAAAAGATGCACCAGTCATCAACGTTTCATACACTCAAGGCAATAAGTCTGTAACTACTCCAGTTTACGGTCAAATTTTCCAAGTTAAAGCTAACAGTAAATTTAACCCAACTGACTTTGTTGGAACAAACGGCAGTAACTTCAAGTTCTCTGCAGGAAATGCTAAATTAACTGTTGTTTCAAACACTGTTGATACAAGCAAAGCAGGTTCAACTGGTGAAGTAACCTTAAAGGCTACTAACGGTAATAAATCTACTGAAATCTCATACACCGTTTTGGTAAAACCTGAAGGTGCCCGCACATTAGACCTAAGCTGGCAATCAACTAATTGGACCTACATCTATGGTGTTTCTTCTCAAAACAGTAGTGAAATTAATCCAGTCGTATTAGATACTCCAGATAGAATTAATGAAAAAGACACTATTTTTGTGGGGAATGACACGACCATAATTGACGGTGTTTCTTACAGCAGAATCTCACAAGAATCACAGGCTCAAGCTGACGAAGGAAGCTATCAACATACTGCCTGGATTAAGACTTACGACTTACTCCAAACTAACGGCACTAATTCTTCTAATACCAGAACATTGATGCACGCCGCTAGAGCTTATGACAGTAAAGGTCGTGCTACTAAGGTAACTTATTCAACATTCAAACAATTAGATCTTTCATCAACTGTTACCATCATTGGCAAAGCAAGATACTATCAAGTAAATGGCACAGATCAATTCATCAAGGCAGCTAATGTCGATGGTACTAAGCGTATGCTTAAGCATAACGCATATGTCTACGCAACCAGCACCAGAAGAGCTGACTACACATTGCTTAAGAAAGGAACATCGATTACAACTTATGGTGGTTCTTACAAATTTAAGAATGGTAAACGTTACTACAGAGTTGAAGGCGCAACTGCTACTAACAAGCGTTACGTTAAGGTAAGTAACTTTAACTAAAATATATTTTTAACCAAAAAAGGATGAGCATTTTGCTCATCCTTTTTTCATTATTTCTTTTGGCTCATTTGCCCATCCATCATTTCATAAATGTGATCGGCATACTTCTCAAGACGAGGATCGTGTGTAACGAGCATAACGGCCTTGTCACGCTTCTTAGCTAGATCCTTGAACAATTGCCCTACTTCTTCTACATTCTTCGTATCAAGCGAAGCAGTAGGCTCATCAGCAAGCAATATTTCAGGATTTGCATAAAACGCACGTGCAATTGCTGCTCTTTGCTGCTGACCACCTGACAATTGGTTTGGATACTTATTAACTAAATTCGTAATCCCCAATTGTTTAAGCAAATCTTGCAAATCATCTCGTGACAAATTATTTTGCTTTTTTACCTTATCAACCAAGGTGAATTGCTCATCTACTGTTAAAAATGGTACCAAGTTGTAAGCTTGCAAAACAAAGCCAATCTTGTTTAAACGTAATTCATTGCGCTTTTTAGCAGAGAAATTACTGATATCCTCGTCATTAATCAAAACTTCGCCTGAAGTTGGCTTTTGAAGAGACCCTGCAATAGTTAAAAATGTACTTTTACCAGCACCAGAAGGTCCCATAATTAAAACAACTTCGCCTTTATTTGCCTTAAAGTTGATATCCTTTAAAGCTTCAACTTGTGCGTCGCCTTTACCATAAACTTTCTTTACATTCTTTAATTCAATTACTGCCATTTTATTCACCAATCGCCTTTGCTGGATCAACTTTCAAAATAGATCTGATTGGGATCAAACTACCAATAACGCCCATTACAAGCATGCCGACTGTTCCGCTAACCATAATGGCTGGAGTAAAGCTCATTGGAACTGCTGCAGGTAATGCTACACTAGTAATCCACATTAAAATCAAACCGATAATGACGCCGACAGCTACCAAAATAATTGATTGACTAATAGTTGCACCAACTAGTGTCTTGCTTGGGATACCTTGTGCACGCATAACAGCAAAGTTGTGCATCTTTTGCATTGTTAAGATGTATAAGAAGACTGCAATGACGATGAGTGAAATGACAAACAAGAAGCCAATCATTAATTCAAAGGTCATATTTTGAGCAGTGTAACCAGGCAACTTATCGATGAACTTGTTAATTGGATAAGTTTTGGCATCTTTATGATTAAACTTGTAATTAGCTTTTTTAGACATAATGGCAGAAGCTACAACGTTAGGTGCTACCATACGTAATTTCTTCCAAGTTGCGAAATTACCGTAAACAATTGGTGCAATGTTGATCTTGGCATTATTAACAAAGCCGACAATCTTATATTTTTTCTTTGAGCCGTTTAAGCTAATCTTGTCGCCTAATTTATATCCTTTGTCTTTAAAGCTTGAATCAACAGTTACTTCGTTACTCTTTTTAGCTTTTTTACCTGAGACAAGGTTTTGATCTTTATAAATAAATTGGTCTTTCTTAATTCCTAAAAATTGTGCTGAAACAGAATCGTGGTCCTTAGCTTTAACCACAACGCCCAATTGACCAACATAAGCTTCATTCTTACCTAATTTGGCATTTTTCAAATCTTTTTTAGTCAAAATTGATTGACTCATGCTGATATTTGAATTCTTATTCAATACAACTTGCTTAGCACCCCAGCTGTTAATTGCTTGCGTGTTTTCACTAGCTAATCCCACAGCCAAAGATGACAACATAAAAATCAAATAACTAATTAAAAAGATCATCAAAATAATCAAGCCATAACGCAGCTTGTCATGCTTGATTTCCTTAGTTGCTAAAAACACTTAGTCCATCCCCTTCGCAATGATATCTAAGCTCTTTTTATAGCGGGCAAAATTCTTTTCTTTATTTTCTGGATCAGATAAACAAAGGTTGATTACCTCGTGACTCAAAACCATCGCACTCCAGATAACTGGGTTTAAATTGATTAATTGTTTAGAGTAAATCTTGAAGTTATCTGGAATTAAGTACTCATTTTGTGCCATATGAAGTTTCATCATTGGCTCAAACTTGCTGTATTGAGTCTTATCAATAAATTTCACTATTCGATCATAAAAAAGATCTGGATCGAATTTTTCATCAGGCGTCATGTTCATATGAATCGTATCGATCGCAATATGATACATGTAAAGATAGGCATCAGTTAGATCATCAAAATACTTGTAAAAAGCACCTCGAGCAATGCCTGCCTTTTTAACAATATGTGAAACTTTAGCTTCCGCTAAAGGGTAAGTACTGAATTCTTCCAGTAATACTGCCTCAATTTTTTGTTTTTTAGCAGTCGGTAAATTTATGAATGTAGATTTAACCATCGTTATCCCTCTTTCCCCTATGAGTAGCGACAATTCGTCACTTCCGGTTTAATATCATAGCGCATTGTGACGAGTTGTCAATACATGCACATAAAAAAAGAGGAATTTTTTCATTCCTCTTAAGCAAGTACGCGGTTGTAATATACTAAACGCGCTTGACCATCTTTTACACTAAACTTAGTTAATGCGCTGTTAGCCATTGTATCGATCTTATCCATGTCGCCATTAGTTAAGTAGTGGGCAGCCATCATACGAATTAAACGACCATGAGCTACAACTAAAACTTTTTTATCAGGATATTTACGGTACATTTCATCTAAGAATTCACCGCAGCGTTTGTCAAAGTCTTCATAAGTTTCGCCATTCTTAGCATATTTAACGTAATGACGATTTACTTTACCCCAAGGATCTACGACATCTGGATATTTTTCGCCAATTTCTTCCATCTTCATGCCATCCCAGTCGCCGAAGTCGAATTCAAGCAAGCGATCATCCAAGTTAATCTTTTTCTTACCCTTGGTAAAAATCTTAGCTGTCTCTACTGCTCTTTTCATTGGACTTGAGTAAACAACATCAAATTCACTTTCATCAAAATTTTTAGCAGCTTTTTTAGCATATTCACGACCGTAATCGTTTAATTCTGCATCAACCTTTGCACCTTGAAGTCGGTTATCTTTATTTACGTCTGTTTGACCATGACGAATAAATACAATTTCCATTGCGTTTCCTCCCAATATTCAATAGCTAAATATTACGCTCATTGCGCTAATCTTTCCAATTTCTTAACCTCTTTTTTAGCGTTTTTAACCTTAAAAAGCTTACAATAATTGTAGATACAAACAGAAAGGGGAAAACTTATGTCCCGTATTACAATTGAAAGAGACGGTCTCACTTTAGTAGGAGATCGTGAAGAGCCCTTTGGCGAAATTTATGACATGGCCATCTTGATGCATGGCTTTACTTCAAATAGAAATACCGATTTATTGCGACAAATTGCCGATGACTTGCGTGATGAAAACGTAGCTAGTGTCCGCTTTGACTTCAACGGTCATGGCGAAAGTGACGGCAAATTTGAAGACATGACAGTGTGCAACGAAATTGCTGACGGACAAGCAATTTTAGAGTATGTACGCACTGATCCACATGTACGTAACATCTTTTTAGTAGGTCATTCACAAGGTGGCGTCGTTGCATCAATGCTTGCTGGACTTTATCCTGACATTATCAAAAAGGTTGTTCTTTTGGCTCCTGCAGCTCAACTTAAAGACGATGCATTAAAGGGCAGTACACGAGGCGTAACTTATAACCCTGATCATATTCCTGCTACTATTCCTTTTGGAGATAAAAAATTAGGTGGGTTTTACTTGAGAACCGCACAAGTTTTGCCAATTTATGAAGTAGCAAGCCACTTTACTGGTCCTGCATCAGTTATTGCTGGTACTAATGACCAAGTCGTTGATCCAAAATACGCTAAAAAATATGATGACACTTATGAAAACAGTGAATTACATATGATTGAAAATGCAGATCATAGCTTTACTGGTCAATATAAAGATATGGCAGCCGACTTAACTGCACAATTTTTAAAGCCTTTATTCTAACGACGTTTAAAATCAAAGTTGGTTCTAAAAATATAATGGTCATCTGAGCTAACTTCAGGTACAAATTGAAAATCAAAATCATGAAAATCTCGCAAATCTGCGGGATTTTTTATTTGATTTTCTGCAATAAAACGCACCATTTCACCGCGCGCCATCTTAGCATGAACGCCGACAGTCTTCCATTTATCGTTTTTCTGCTCTTGAAAATCGATTGTAATCATTTGCCGGTCTTTATTTAAATACGGCTTAATTAAACGCGCATATTGCTTAGAAGCTAGGTTAATTACTACTTTATCTTCTTTAAACAAACTATTTGCTATTTCGTCTCCCCAAAAGTGATAAAGACTGTAGTCGCGAAAGCCGATCATTTTTGTGTTTAATTCCAAACGATATGGGCAAACGCCATCAAAAGGTTTGAGCATCCCGTAAAAACCAGAAAGAATCCGCAAGTTCTCTTGAATGTAATCTAAGGCTTCCTGAGTGAAAATATCTGGAGCAATATATTGATACTGAATACCAGAAAACGCCATGATAGCCGGTGTTAAATGCTCATCTAAGTTCATATTTTTCAGCTGTTGAATACTTTGTTCAGTTATTTTTGGACTAGCATGCCACAACGCTTCTAATTGTTCTTTAGTGCGTGATTTCAAAAAATGCTCGAGTATTCTAGTTTTATCCAAAAATTTCGGCTTTGATTGTACGGGAAATGAATCTCGATCAATTTTCATAATTTTTGCTGGAGCGATAATAATTTTCATTTTTGAATTTGACTCCTTTAAGGTAAACTATTGATGATTAATAAGAGGAGGAAAAATGATGAATCCTGATTTTGCAATTGTCTTAAATTTTAAAACAACTGGGGACTTTGATGCTGACTTTTTAGTAAAAACTGCACGCAACATCGGCGTTCGTGCCGTTATGAGCGACGATCCTGATGCATTTAAAGCAGCATGCGAGAAGTACACAATTTACTTAGCTGACGCCAAAGATGGCGCTGATTTAACTAGCGATAACGTGATCGACACAATGGTAGAAAACAGAAAAAACGGTCAAGCTACTATCATTAATGTGCCTGTTAATAACGGTGAATTTGACGAAGCTACTACAAAAACACTTGATACCATCAACTCATGGATGCACATGTTTGGTCATGCCTTTAACGAAGGAAAACCTAGTGATTTAACTGTCAGTGATGGCTTTATTTTAGAAAATCGTCATGCCAATTACCAAAAATATGTCTTCTTAAAGAGCATTCCAGATAAAATCGTCGTTGAAGGCTTAGATCAAGAACCTAACCGTGCTGAATGGATTGAACACAGAACTGAACTGAACTTCACCATGAAAGATGGCAAATTAACTATTGATTTAGTTAAGCCAGACGATGTCTTTAAATGGAATGTACTCCGCATTCAAGCTCACCGTCCTGAAGACGACATTATTAATACTGAATTTTAACGAAAAAGCATTCTCAAGTTGAGAATGCTTTTTTATTCGATCTTTGAGCCTTCATCATAGAATTTTCTAAAACGATGTGCTTCTTTATCTAGCGTAATTTCATCATTTACTTGAGACAACTTATAGCCTACAAAGTAAGGTGGTGCTTCAAAACGCGTAATATATTTAGCACAAATACCGCCATCGTTACGCGGATAAAAGAATAAATTATAAGAGTCGCATCTACCGTTATACATAATGTTAAGCAGATATTTTGCCCCGCTTTGAATCCAGTCAGCCCATAAGTCGATACTATTTCGATCAATTAAATTGATATTCAATTCAGTGTAGCCTTGCACCGGATGTTCTGCTATATTGACCTCTACCCCATTTTCATCAAATAAGGTTTCCCCTTCAAAATTATTAGGGTGAATATACTTATAGCCGTCTTCATGTTCAAAGCCAACAATTTGCATGTGCGGATGAATTAATGAACCACCAGAATGTGGACCGTAATTTTTGTACCAAACCACTGATTGATACTTAGAATCCTGATTCATTTTTTCAAAGCAATCTAGGCTAAAACGCATCAATTTACGATTATGCTCTTTAGTATAAGTACTGATATCGCCGTTATGGTCGCTTGATTCGATTAAAACGGTTTGAACAGTGTCACGCAAAGTCGGAAACTTATTGTGCAGCCAAATAATGTCGTCTTCTTTTTTATAAATATCAGTTAAACTTGCCACATCACAAAAAGGACAAATATTTTTCTTATCTTTGTTATTTTTGCGATAAGATTGTGGTTTATTTTTAGCAATACTTAGCTGAAAAACCAATGGATCATTATTCATACTTTTCTTTCCTTTCAAGGCAAATACTGTAATGTTTAGCGCCAATATAGTAGAATAATTAAGTAACTTTACTATAGCTAGAATACTTGCTATACTGTGTCAAAGCAAACACTTATTCGAAAAATCAAAGAGATGGGTAATAATAATATGCAATCTAGAAGAGAACTTAGAAAACATAATAACCGCAATAATCTCTATTTAATAATTATCGGTGTAATTATCATAATTGCAATTATTTGTGGTGTATTCTTTCACAACAAACGGGTCCAAGCAGAACAAAAGCAACGTGCTTTTGCGACAACTCACTTTAACCCCAACGTTACTATTTACGGGGTTAAGGTTGGCAAATTAACCGTTAAAAAAGCTACAGATAAGATTAATGAAAAAGCCGACAACGTATTTTTCTTAAGAAACAAGAAATTAGTTTCTGAAAGAGATGCCAACACGCAAACAATTGATAGTCAAACTGTTCAAAGTTACTTTGATAAGCAACATACAGATTTGCCTAATAATCAAAAGTACACTTACAACTCCAAAGACTTAAGTGAAGCAAAGAAGAATTTGCAAAAGATGCAAAAAGCTTCTGTCACTTACAATATTGCTGGCAAGAGCTATAAGTTAAGAGCTGACGAACTCATTCGTGAAGTTACTTACAAAAACGGTAAGTATCAATTCAATGATGTTAAGGCTTTGACTAAGAAGTTAAAAGACATCGATAACGAAGTTAAAACGCTTAAGAAGACTTACAAGTTCACGGTTCCAGTTGGTAATAAAGTTAACGGTAAGCCAATTACCACTACCAATGAAAGTTACGGCTGGGGCGTTTATGTAAAGAAAGCTAAAGCAGCTGTAGAAAAGGCCTTTATGAATGGCGATACAACTGTTGATGGTAGTAAATACATCTATGGTGATGGCTACAGTACTTATGCTCACGGCTACGGTAAGAGCAATAATGGTATCGGCAACAATTACGTTGTTGTATCTATTAAGAACCAAGAATTATGGGTTGTTCGCAATAACCGTGTTGTAGTTCATTTAAACGATGTTGTTACTGGTACTTTAGAAGGCGGCAAAGGCAACCAAACTCCTAAGGGTGTTTGGTACATCATGTACAAGCAATCACCAAGTGTTTTACGTGGACTTAACGACGATGGTTCAAAGTATGCATCTAAGGTTCAATACTGGATGCCATTTACTTTGAGTGGTTGTGGTTTGCACGATGCCAGTTGGAGAACTGACTGGAGTAAGACAGCATACTTGCAAGGTGGTTCACACGGCTGTGTAAACATTCGCCCTGCAGAAGTTAAGAGCGTTTGGGATAACGTTCGTACTAACGAAGCTGTAATTGTTTACTAGAAAATAAAAATAAAGCTTTTCAGATTTGAAGAGCTTTATTTTTTTGCGTAGAATTAATATAAAAAGATATATATTTTTGAGAGGATTTTTATGTTAGTAATCGGAATTCTTTGTCTGCTTGTAGCGGCAATTTCATACTTTAGATACTTAAGCGAAAAAAATGGTAATACTAATAAGAGTAAAGAAGACAGTAAAGGCGAAGCAAAGTGGCAACGTAGCCTTGCAATCATCTTCTTAGTCTTGGGACTTATCCTAGTAATCTATGCTATTGCTTTACACAAGTTTTAAAAAAAAGCTCTACGTTTGTAGAGCTTTTTTAGTCTTATTTATTTTTAGCTTTGGCTATTCTCTTCTTTAATTCATCTTGCAAGAGCTTCTCTTGTTCAACAAATGAATCATACATCTCCTTTGAGTTAGCCATGTTGCGGTGAACAATCTTTAACTGGCTTCTTAGGTCAGCAGTAGAATACTCATCTAAATTATTACGCATCGTTTCAGTCGTTTGCAACGCGTTATAAATAGTGTGATAAGTTCTCTTACCAATATGTGACAAGAGCATAACGGCTGAATTTTGTTTATTCTCTTTCTTATTAGTAGCTTCATCAATCGTCTTAACCATTGGATTAGATACATGATCGTTCCACCATGAAATAAGTGGACCAGTGAAGAAGGCTACGATGATCGTACCAAAGCCTACAGGACCACCAGCAATAACTGCGGCGATCATGAACAAAACGTCTTGTGTAATTCTAGCAGTTCTGTAAGACAACTTTGTTCTCTGCGTGATAATTGGCGCGATGGCATCATAAGGTGCCGCACCAAGGTCTGGCGCCATGTAAAGTGAGGCGCCGAGTGTGAACAAAAGTAATCCAATCAGCGTATCAGCTGCAACGATTAAGAAAGTCGTGCGATAACCAAATAATTGGTGATAGATCGTAGTAAACCATTGAATTTCAAATCCAACTAAGACCATGTTCAAAATAGTCCCAATCCCGATTTGCTTACGATCAAGCCACAAAATAAAGATGAAAATTACTACGTTTACCGCTAATTGATAGACACCTAGTCCAATACCTAATTTGTTTGAAATACCCGTGTTCACCGCGGTAAACGGATCTAGACCCACATTACCGCCACGAAGGAATGTGGTCCCCATTGATAAAATGGCAACACCAATAAACGATACTAGTGTTTTATAGGCAATATTCGCCCAATTTATTTTCTTTTTCATTAAGCCATCCCCTTTGGTTTTTCATTTTATATTAATAAAACTACTTTGACAAATGAAAAAAGATTCTACCATTTAAGTAGAATCCTTTTTAGGCTTAATGGACACCTTCCATTAAGGTATTAATCTTTTTAACCAAAGCAAACATAATTAAGCCGAAGACAACACTAACTAGTCCAACAGCAATGAAGTATTGTACTTCAGTACCAGATGAATAGAACTTAACGATTTGCGCGTTAATTGCCTGACCTGTTGCATCAGCCATAAACCACATACTCATCATTTGTGAACGGAAAGCATTTGGAGCAAGCTTGGTAGTAATTGACAAACCAATTGGTGAAATCAACATTTCAGCGATTTCAACTAAGAACCATGAGCCAACAAGCCATAATGGACTAACTCTGCCGCTTGTACCAAAGATCATCCCTGGCAATGCCATCCACATATATGAAAGTCCTGCAAAAACAAGACCTGCAGCAAATTTGCCTGGTGCAGTTGGTTGCTTCTTCCAGTGTTCCCAAAGCCATACAAATACTGGCGTCAAAATCATGATAAACAATGGATTAAGTGACTGGAAGTTAGCAGCAGAATAATGCCAATTCCCGATATGAAGTATAGTTCTTTGTTCTGCAAAAAGTGCCAAAACAACTGAACCAGATTCTTCTATTCCCCAGAAAATAGCTGCAGCGAAGAACAAAGGAATATATGCTTTAACACGTGAGCGTTCAATCTTAGTAACCTTTGAGCTGCGAAGCATCATAACGAAGTAGTAGATTGGCAATGCAATAGCCAAAACAGTAAGTAAAGTAATTACGTTATCAACGTTTAATTGACCAAAGCCAGCCATTGCAGCTAAGACGATTGCAATTGCAACAATACCAATAACTACCCATTTAATTACATTGAGCAAATCACCCTTATCAATTGGATCGTTTGGCGTCAAGCTTTCAGTTGAAAGATACTTTTTACCGCCAAGAACATATTGTACTAATCCTAAGAACATACCAACAGCGGCAAGTGAGAAGCCGGCGTGGAAGTTCATTTCATTACCAAATAAATTAAGACCGAAGCCTTGTGCAGCCCATGGTACAAGAAGTGGTGCAAGGAATGATCCGATATTAATACCGAAAACAAAAATACTAAAACCTGCATCCCGACGGCGATCTTCTACAGAGTAAAGACCACCAACCATTGAAGATACGTTAGGCTTAAGTAAACCAGTACCTACAACGATTAAAGCGATTGAGCTGTATAATGCCCCTACTCCAGCTGGCAAAGCTAATACAATGTGACCAAGCATGATCAAGACACCGCCGTAAAAGACGGTCTTTCTTGAACCCCATACTCTGTCTGATAGCCATCCACCAACTAAAGTAGATAAATAAACTAGCGAACCATAAATCGACATGATTGATGCAGCAGTAGTTTGGTCCATGCCAAGACCACCCTTGGTAACTGCATAATACATGTAGAAAAGTAAAATGGCACGCATGCCGTAGTAACTGAAACGCTCCCACATTTCAGTAAAGAATAAAGTGGACAAACCCTTTGGTTGTCCAAAAAATGCTGTATCTGAATCTCGTTTACCCAAAGAAAAACTCCCTTCTTATCTAAGGTAAGCAATCCAAACAATTATACCATGAAAAATAAGGATTCACTTCTTGAGAAATGAATCCTTATTTCTTTTAGCTATTTATTTCTTTAGTTAATTGCCTTAGCAATTGCACTGTTTACAGCATCCTTTTCATCGTTAATCAAGTTAACCTTGCTTTCGATGACCTTAATGTCCATCTTAATTTCACGACTAAGAAGTGGCACATTTTCTTTAGGTTCAAAGAATTCCTTGAATTCCTTCAATCTAGCTGGAGTATGGAAGACGCCAGTAGTAACTGTAATAAATGTAGCAAATTCCATGTCGCCACCAACAGTCTTATCAAGCCAGTCCCAATCTTCTCTGATCCAGTCCCAAGCAGCTTGTTGACCATGATGGTTAGCAAGAAGGCCACGGTACCAGCCACGTAAGTCTTGTGGCTTAATTACGTCAGCATCTTCGAACTTGTCAACGATTGAGCTTACTTCAGCTGGGTCAATGGTGCTGGTTACAGCAGCACGTAAGTCAGCCTTGTAAGAAGCATCAGCAGTTCTTTGGTATTCCTTGATTAAGTTAGCAATCAAGTTATGGCTACCAAAGTTCTTTACTTCATTGATCAAAACATATGGACGAACGTCAGCGTTCATTGCTTCTAAGTTGTCTTCATTTTCAGTAAAGACTTGGTGAGCTGCCTTAATTGAATCAGCATTATCTGCGTAAAGACTTGCGCTTAATTCGTAAGGACGAATTTGAGCATCTTCATCGCTTTCGCCGGCCTTAACGCTCCAGCCTAAGCGAGCAACTTGGTCCTTAGATAAGAGATCGTAAAGCTTCTTCAAGTCTTTTTCTTCTGAAGATTCTGGTTCAACGAATTGACGGAGTTTTGCAGCAGTAGTGTACAAAGCGTTAATTACCAAGCTTGACTTAGAATCTGCAAACTTAGTAAGAAGTGGCACGATTGAAGCGTATGAAATTTGTTTACCTTCTGACAAAAGTCTAAGGTCTTGCAATAATTGCAACTTAGCAATTGGGTCAAGTTCATTAACATCTGACAAAATATCATCAAGCAAAGTCTTGTCATACTTAACGATAAAGTGTGAGTTGTTGCCAACGTTAATTCTAAGTGGGTGACCAGCTTCTTCACGAAGAACCTTGTAGTTACCTAAGTCTAATTCCTTTTCAGACATAATCTTAGGTGCATCGAAGTTAGCGTTCAAAGGAATTTGCCAAGTTCTACCCTTGTCTTCACCTTCACCGATGAAGAATTGTTTTTGAGTAAGCTTCAAGTGACCATCTTCATCAACAAAAGCATTAACTACAGGATAACCAGGTTGTTTAAGCCATGAGTGCATGATTTCACCGATGTTAAGGTCAGTTGCAGTTGAAAGTGCATCCCAAAGGTCATCACCAGTAGCATTGCCAAACTTGTGGTGGTCGAAGTAGTACTTAAGACCCTTTCTCAAAGCATCGTCACCTAAGAGTGAGCGAACCATTACAAGCATTCTTGAACCCTTAGCGTAAACGATAGCACTGTCAAATACAGAGTCGATATCTGCTGGGTCGTTGATTTCCATTTGAATTGGTTGAACACCGTCTGTAGCATCACGAGTCAAAGCAGCTGGAGCTTCGCTAGTTTGGAACATTTCCCAAATGTGCCAGTCAGGTTCCAAGCCATCAACTGACAAGTATTCCATCATGTTAGCGAAACTTTCGTTAAGCCATAAGTTATCCCACCACTTCATAGTTACTAAGTCACCGAACCATTGGTGAGCTAATTCGTGGGTAATAACAGTAGCTACTACCTTCTTCATTTCTAGACTAGTGTTGTCTGGATCAAGCAAGAGGTAAGCTTCACGGTAAGTTACTAAGCCCCAGTTTTCCATGGCACCAGCACTGAAGTCTGGCAAAGCCAATTGCAATGATTGTGGAAGTGGGTACTTAGTTTGGTAGAAGTCTTCGTAGAATTCAATTGCACGCTTAGCAATGTCTAATGCGAAGTCTAATTCTTTAGGCTTGTGAGCCTTAGTTGCGTAAACACCGATTAAAACGCCATCTTTAGTATGGGTAGTCTTTGATTGCAACTCACCGAAGGCAAATGCAACAAGGTAACTTGACATACGAACAGTTTCTTCAAAGTGGTGGTAGCCATCTTTGTCGACTTCAACTTCTGGCATGTTAGCAATAGCAACTTCGCCATCTTCTTCATCCCATTTAAGAGCAAGGGTGAAAGTAGCCTTAGCTTCTGGTTCGTCAACACATGGGAATGCTTGACGAGCAAAAGTAGTTTCAAATTGCGTACCGATAATTTGCTTCTTCTTACCCTTTAATTCGTAGTATGAAGGGTAAATACCCATCATTGTGTCTGTCAAAGGAGCACTATAAGCAATCTCGATTACGGCTCTGCCAGTTACGCCAGTCTTGATTTTGATTGCTTCGTCTTTTTCAACTACTTCAAAATCAACATCTTTACCATCAACCTTAACGCTGTCGATGGTCATGAACTTTTGATTAATGAATACTGGGTTTTCAATTACATCACCAGTAATAGTAGAAGTACCATTAATTTCTTTATTCTTACGATTTACATTAATACGCAAATCATAATGTTCTGGGTGAAAAGTTTCATAAAAACGTTTTACAGCCATTATATCCCTCCTGAATAATACATATTTCTCTTAAATTTTACCAAAATAAAGAAGAAAACGTTTAAAAAAGGTCCATTATTCTTGATTGTAAGAGTGACGTTTTCGTTTTGTAACATTGCTGTCACATTGACCATGTACTATATAATCATAGTCATTAAGAAATAAATAAATTTTTTAAAATAAATTTTTAAATTACATAAGGAATGAATAAATTGAATAAACACGTTAAATCTACTTTAGTTAAAATTTTTGCAGCATTAGCACTTGCTTTCGCATGTGTTGCAGTTGCACAAGCATTTTCTACCACTTCATCAAATCAAACAGTTCAAGCTGCTACCAGAAAGCTTTCAAAGAAGGAAAAGGCTGCTAAGAACTGGATCGCAATGCGCGAATCAGGCGGCAGCTACACCGCTAGAAACGGCGTATGTTACGGTAAGTACCAATTAAACATTAACTACTTACGCGGTGACTTATCACCAAAGAACCAAGAACGTACTGCTGATAACTACGTTTACGGCCGTTACGGTTCATGGGTAAATGCTAAGAGATTTTGGTTAGCACATAACTGGTATTAAAAAGAGAGTTTTATTATTCACTCCTTAATTCCCAGAAAAGAAAAAACAGTTTAGTCCATTTGACTAAGCTGTTTTTTTGTCGTTCTTATTCAAATTTATCTTGTTTAATAAAACGATAGATTGCAATTATAAGAACCATGATTGAACACGCCATACCGACATAAGCCATTGTTCCGATGTGCACGGCATTTTCAGCTGCTGCTCTAGACATTTGGTTTTCCATGGCATAGCCAACAACCCATCTACGCATCACAATTGGTGTTAAAACAAAGCTGACTGTTGTAATCAAAGACGTAACTAATGCAACGTTTCTTGAATATGGCTCTTTGAAAAACTGAGCTAAAACACAAATAGCTGGCGCAATCATTAATAGCATGATCCAAATAATAATCCAGCGACCTGAACTACTATTCATCATTTGAGCACTGTTAGTTGCGTAACGATATGAACTCCAAAGCTGTCCACCTGTTACAGTATTGAGCAAACTCAAGAAATATGATCCTTGTTGGCCATAGTAACCACCATTATTGGAAAGTACACCTTGAACAATTTGAAAACTATCAGTTGAACCTGCTGATGAGAAATCAACTGTAACTACTTGTTTCATATAAGTTGCCAAAAACATGACCATTGAGCCACCAAGTTCAAAAGCACGTAACATGCTCAATTTTCTTGAGGCCTTCATATGAAATTCTAGACTCAACACACGATTTGGATGGTGACTGTGTCCGATAATGAAAATCCCAATGATTACTAACACAAGTAATGCAACTAATCCCCACCACATTTTAATCATAATGAAGAATAGTGCTAGCACGATTATCGCTACAGAAACATAAGGACGGTCTGAGAAAATCGTCCAGAAGTTTAGCTTAACGTGAGTGTAATTTTCTCTAGATGCTTGAGCAACCTTAGTATGGTCAATAGGTTGAGGATTGCTAATTTTTCTGCTTCTAAATTCTTCTCGGCTATTTACTTTGCTTTTTGAATAATTAATCCGAGATTGATTAGCACCGGCTTGGCCATGCTCTTTTTTCATGCGATATTCTCGCCGTGACATATGTGCCATAATGACAACTCCCTTCTCGAATCACTATCGTAGCACAATATTACAAAAATAGTCCGCTTTCATTAATGATTTTGAAGAAAATTTAGCTTTTTGCATGTGCTAAAATGGAATTATCGTTCTATTTTTTTGGAAAGAGATGACTTTTTGACTGCTGAGAAAACAAGCGCCTTCCCTGCTGGATGGCATAAAGCCTTTTACACCTTATGGTTAGGCTGCTTTATTACAGGAATGGGCTACTCAATGACCATGCCCTTTGTTTCCTTATTTATTTCTGATTTAGGTAATTATTCAAAATTCCAAGTTAACCTTTACTCAGGTTTAGCATTTGCCATGACATTTATTGCCCAGGCAATTGTTTCACCATATTGGGGAAACTTAGCTGACCGTAAAGGTAGAAAATTAATGTGTATGCGTGCATCTGGCGTTATGGCATTGACCATTACGTTAACCGGATTAGCACCAAACGCAATCTATATCGTTATCATGCGTTTTATCCAGGGATCTTTTTCTGGCTATATTAACAACGCCACAGCCTTAATTGCTGGTGAGACTCCTCACCAAAAAAGTGGCTGGGTAATGAGTCAAATGATGACCGCCGGAACTGCTGGTAACTTGGTCGGTCCACTTTTAGGTGGTGCCTTATCTAGTTTTTTCGGCAATTGGCTTGGCGGTGCTTGGGGATATCGAATCCCATTCTTTATCACCGGATTTTTAATGTTCTTAGTTTTCTTAGGTACTACATTCTTCGTCCACGAAGACTTCACTCCTATTTCTCGTGAAAAGATGAAGCCAATGGGCGAGATTATGAAGAGCTTGCCTAGCGTAAAATTGATCATCGTTATGTTCATTACCACGATGCTGGTTCAATCTTCAACTATGTCAATCGATCCTATCGTTTCGCTTTATGTAAAATCAATGATGCCCAATGGTAAAAATGTAGCTTTGGTTGCCGGCGTCGTTGCTGCAACACCAGGGCTTGGTACTTTGATTGCGGCTTCCAAGATTGGACACAAAATGGATGAAGTTGGACCTTTAAGAGTTTTACGAATTGGATTAGTTGTTGGCTTTGTTCTATTCATTCCAATGGCTTTAACCAATAATCCTTGGGTTCTTGCTGGACTTAGATTCTTACTAGGAATTGCCAGTGCAGGAATGTTGCCAGCCGCTCAAACCGTTTTGACTTTGAATACACCAAGTGAAAGTTTTGGACGAATCTTTTCTTACAACCAGTCCTTCCAAGCAATCGGTGCCGTAATTGGTTCATTAATGGGTTCAATGATCTCTGGTTTATCAAACTATGCAACAGTATTTTGGGTAACTGGATTTACGCTTTTGATTAACTTTATCTTGGTCTTAATCTTTGCCTGGGGAATTTCCTATCGTGATAATTAAAATTAGACATAGAAAAAAGCTGTTTAGTTTCAAGCTAAACAGTTTTTCTTATGCCGCAATTTGTTCATACAATTGATAAGTTTGATCATCGTACGCACAAAGAGTGATTTGAATATTGTATGCTTTATTTTTCTTTTGCCATTCTGTAATCGTCTTATAGGCAATTTGAGCTGCCATTTTTGCTGGAAAGCCAAATGCACCAGTTGAGATTGCTGGGAAAATGATACTATGCAATCCCGCATTCTTAGCTACATTCAAAGAACTACGATAACATGATTCCAACATCTCGTCGTCGCTATGGTCACCAGAATATACAGGGCCAACTGTATGGATGACATGTTTAGCGGGCAAGTCATAGCCTAATGTCATCTTAGCATCCCCCGTATGACAACCATGCAGCGTCATGCATTCTTCAAGCAAATGCGGACCAGCTGCTGCGTGAATCGCACCATCAACGCCGCCTCCACCAAGAAGTGAATTATTGGCAGCATTAACAATCGCATCGGCTTTCATCTTAGTAATATCGCCTTGAATTATTTTAATGTTATTCATTTTTTATACCCTTATGAAACTAATCTATTTATATCCGCCCTCATTCTAACACCAAATAGTTTTATGAAGCATAATAATCAAAAAACGTCTTGCCGAAGCAAGACGTTTTTTAAGCATAAGCAAATTTTTGATTAGCCCTTATCTGCACCAGCAGTAATTCCGTTAACGTAGAACTTCTGCATGAATACAAACAAGATAGTGATAGGGATAGCGATGATTACACATCCTGCAACGAATTGTGCGAAGTATGCAGTCGCATTACCTTTGGCTGTGTGCACCATGTTGTACAAACCATAAGCAACCGTGTAGGTCTTAGCATTTCCTGAGGTTGAAAGAATAATACCTGAGAAAATGAAGTCTGTCCATGGAGCAATGAAGGCAGTCAAAGCAGTATAAACGATCATTGGCTTTGAAAGTGGTAAACCAATGTGTAAGAATACTTGCCATTTAGTAGCACCGTCAATTTCGGCAGCTTCGTCGATTGATCTAGGAATAGTATCGAAGAATCCCTTAGCAACGTAGAAGCCAAGGCCGGCACCACCAACGTAAACCAAGAATAAACCAAAGAGGTTTAACATGTTAAGACCCTTTAAGATGTAGTACAAAGCGATCATTGACATGAAGCCTGGGAACATCCCAAGAACCAAAGCAATTTGCAAGAATGGTTTTCTAAATCTGAAACGAAGTCGTGACAGAACGTAAGCAACTGAGATAGTCAAGAATGTGGAAACGATCATTGATGCAATTGAAACAATCAATGTGTTGATGATCCAGTTACCGAATGGATATTGTGGGTTTGTAAAAATCCCAATATAGTTCTGCAGTGTGAATTGTTCTGGCCAGAAGGTCGAAACAAATCCTGTATCGTTGTATGAAAAACTTGCTAAGACGATCCACACAATTGGTAAAATCCAAAGAATAGCTAAAATTGTTAAAAGGACATACCGAAAGATTAATGAGAGCCGTCTTTGATTTGTATATGACTTCATGTCTAGCCCTCCTTGTAAGCATTAGTGTGTCTGTAGGCTATCAGCGAAACGACCGCACTAATAACGAAGATTAAGATACCCAGTACCGCTGATGCGTTGTAACGCTGCTCTTGACCGAACGTCAAGTTATATAGCCACGTTACCAGCAAGTCAGTCGATCCGGCGCCGTTATATTTACTGTTCATTGGTGCACCACCCGTCAGCAAGAAGATGACGTTGAAGTTGTTGATGTTACCAATGAATTGTTGAATAAGTGAAGGTGCCATAACGAATAAGATTTGTGGGAAAGTGATTGACTTGAAAATTTGTGCTGAGTTAGCACCATCGATTTTGGCAGCTTCAATTTGATCTTGTGGTAAGTTTTGGATAATCGCAGTTGAAACTAACATTGAAACTGGGATACCAATCCACATGTTAACAATAATAACGGTTAATCTTGCAACTAATGGAGAAGCTTGGTTATCAATAAAGTGAATTGGCGAACTAATCCAGTGCAAGTTCATCAAGATGTTGTTCAAAGCACCTTGGTAGTCTAAGAATTGAGCCATCATCAAAAGTGAAACGAACTGTGGGACAGCCCAAATAATTACGAATACAGTTCTCCAGAATGCCTTGTACTTAATACCTTTTGATTCGATCAATAAAGCAAGTAATACTCCGAAGAAGAAGGTAGTAGCAGTAGCTGCTACAGCCCAAATCAAAGTCCAGCCTAATACTGGGAAGAAAGTACCAGCAAGGTCACCACTAAGCACGTTGCCGAAAGCTTGGAAACCGGTCCAAGAGAAGGCAATTGGGTGTTGACGATCATAGTTGGTAAAAGCCATCGAAATCATGAAGACCGTTGGCAAAATCGTGAAGAACAAGATACCAAGTAATGGAATACACATTAAGGTTGCATGCAAACGAGTGTCGAGCAAACTCTTAAGTTCTTCAACATTAGTTGGAATATGTTCACCATCACGCTTCAAAACATAGTTGTGTTTAGTTGATTTCAAGTTAACGATGTAAAGAGCAATTATTGCAATACACAAGATAACTGCCAAAACACCGAACAGCAAAATCAAAACTGAGTTTGAAGGTTGCTTGGTAATATAAACACCTTGCGCGGCATCATAGACAACTTTTTTTGTTTTATCAGTACCTAATGTAGCTAATGAGTTTAAAGTAGGAATACCACTGAAGATGAACCAAACAATGAATACGATCTCTGAGATTAAGAATGCAAGACCCTTTACCCATTGCTTGTTGGCTAAGGCGTTACTACCCATTATGAAGAATGATAATTTGGTAGCAATATCGCCTTTAGACCATACTTCGCGATATGTTGCTTTAGGAGCTACATGCTTTTTCTTTAGAAACATAACTTCTCCCCTTCTTAGGCAAAAAGGTTGGATCTGTTGCCAACCTTTGCTTATGCTTTAAGAAATATTTGTTTTAAATTATTTCTTTGAAATGTCTTTTTGCAATTTAGCAAGCTTTGCTTTGTATTGACTTGGCTTAATCTTGCCGTCGTAAGTACCACTGATAAGTGGAGCTGATTCGTTCCAGAATGTTGCCATTTGTGGAAGCATTGGTTGCAATACTGAGTTACCTGGCTTAGCCATTTCAATTACTGATTCAGCAACTGGATCGCTCTTAACAGCGCTTGAGTTTACAGCAGCCTTAAGTACAGGAATTTGACCAGCTTCTTTGTGGGCAATTAATTGAGCCTTCTTGTTAGTGATGTATGCAGCTAAGTCTGAAGCAGCCTTTGCGTTCTTAGTGTGTGAGTTAACTGCGAAGCCTTCGATACCAAGGAATGCTTCCATTTGTACGCTCTTGCCACCAACTTCAATCTTAGGATACTTAGCAACTGCGAAGTTCTTGCCTAAGATCTTCTTAATGTTAGCTGCGTTCCATGGACCATCAAGGATAGCTTGTGCGTTACCCTTCTTCAATTGGTTCAAAGCGTTTGAAGTTTGCATTACGCCCTTGTTGTTCTTTTGAGCTGCGTACCACTTCAATGCGTTTACACCGTTAGTTGAGTTGAATGTTGAGCCCTTAAGGTCTTCACCATTGTCACCGTAAAGCTTTGTACCTGCTGAGAACATTACTGGCCACATTACGTATGCGTTGGTGAAGTCAGTAGCTACAACACCCTTAGAGGTTAAAGTCTTCCAGTCCTTAACATCGTTTGCGGAAAGCTTAGACTTGTTGTAGTAAATAGTTTGAGCTTGTTGTGCGTATGGATATGCGTAAATCTTGTTCTTCCAAGTTACACCCTTAGATGCAACGTCAATGTAGTTAGCCTTAATATCCTTAGTTGCAGCTGGTGAAAGTGGGTTAATGTAACCTGCTTCAGCCATTTGACCTAATTGGTCGTTAGGAACTTCAAATACATCGGCAGCCTTTGATGGGTCCTTACCAACGTCAGTCTTAGCGTTAGCTGAACCGTTAGGACTTTGAACAACACGAACCTTGATGTTCTTGTTCTTCTTAGTGAAGTCCTTAGCAATTTGCTTGTAGTAAGGAACTTGTTCAGTATCTACCCAAAGAGTCAAATTTGCACTCTTGCTTGAGCCTCCATTACTACTACTTGATGAATTTGATGAGCCGTTTGAACAAGCTGCAAGTGACATAGCAGCTAAAACAGCAGTACTACCTAAAGCCATTTTCTTCCAAAACTTCATGACTTTTTCCTCCTAAAAATCAAAACAATAAACAATTCTTAACAACAGTAGCCTTTGCTACATACGGTTGTAAGCTTTAATTAAATTAGTTAACGATAGCCTTTGTGGTATCTTTGTCAAAGAAGTGAGCTTTGTTAACATCGAAGCCCATCTTTACCTTATCGCCTGGCTTGTGATAATCACGAGCGTTTACCAAGGCAACAAATTCAGTACCATCAACTTCTTGGTAAAGTTGGATAGTTGAACCTAAAAGTTCTGAAACAACAACCTTAGATTCAATAACTGAGTTTGGCCAAGTTTCCATAAAGGCTTCTTCTGAGTGGATGTCTTCTGGACGAATACCGAAGACAACATCCTTATCGTTGTATCCCTTTTCGTTAAGCATCTTTGCCTTACCTTCAGGGATTTCGATATCAAGACCCTTACCATCAGAGATTCTTTGGTCTTTGTAATGGACGTTAAAGAAGTTCATTTGAGGTGAACCGATAAATCCAGCAACGAATTGGTTAACTGGGTGGTTGTAAACCTCAAGTGGTGTACCAATTTGTTCAACCTTACCTACTGACATAACTACGATTCTGTCAGCCAAAGTCATGGCTTCAGTCTGGTCGTGAGTTACGTAAATAGTGGTTGTGCCAAGTTGTTGGTGCAGCTTGGCAATGTTAGCACGCATTGATACACGAAGTTTAGCGTCCAAGTTGGAAAGAGGTTCGTCCATTAATAGAATAGGGGCGCTACGTACAATTGCACGTCCTAGAGCAACACGCTGACGTTGACCACCGGACAAAGCTCCTGGCTTTTTATCCAAGTATTCTTCCAAGCCCAGCATTTTAGCGGCCTTGTGAACACGTTTATCAATTTCAGCTTTATCTACGTGACGTAACTTAAGGCTGAAAGCAATATTGTCATAAATAGTCATGTGTGGATACAAAGCGTAGTTCTGGAAAACCATCGCAATGTGTCTATCCTTTGGAGCGACATCGTTCATTACCTTGTGATCAATTTCCAAGGTACCTTCACTGATATCTTCCAAGCCGGCAACCATTCTTAACGTTGTTGACTTACCACAACCAGAAGGTCCAACGAAAACGATGAACTCCTTGTCCTTAATATGTAAGTCAAAGTCATTTACAGAATATCGATCGTTGCCTTCGTATTTCTTGTAAATATGGTTTAAATCAACCTCAACCATTGTTTCCCCTACTCTCTTTTAACTTTTATTCTTTTTCTTCAAAAACTTTTTCAATTTCACTAAGCTTAAGGTCAGCGGTTGTTGGAACAATGTAATCAGCTTCCTTTAAAAGCTCTTTATCACCAATACCAACTGCGAATTGATGAGCTGCCTTAATTGCTTCAACACCAGCTTTGGCATCTTCGAAACTAATTACTTCGTTTGCCTTTAAGCCAGCAATTTCTTGCGCCTTGATATAGATTTCTGGATCTGGCTTACCATGGTGAAGAGTAGCAGGATCAACGATCCCATCAAATTCATCCATGATTCCTAATCTAGTTAAAATCTTAGGTGCGTTCTTTGAAGCAGAAGCAATTACCATCTTCAAGTTTTGCTTCTTAGCATCTGCTAACAATTCAGGAATACCTGGCAAGATATCCTTTGGTGTCATTGTTTCAACTTGTTCAACAAACTTAGCATTCTTTTCTGCAGCAAACTTTTCTTTTTCTGCTTCAGTGTATTTGTCTTCTTGACCGCCGTATTTCAAGATCAAGTTAAGTGAATCCATTCTTGAAATACCACGTAAACTATCAAGTTGAGCATCTGTTAAGGTGATGCCTAATTCCTTAGCCAAGTTGTTCCAAGCTGTAAGGTGAAACTTAGCTGAGTTAGTTAAAACACCATCTAAATCGAAAAGTAATCCTTTAAGCATTTGTAGTTTCACCTTCCTTAAGAGTGAGTTTCTTATCGTGAACTAATACATCTAAGTCTTCACCCTTGAGCAAAGTAAGCTTAGTTGCATCATGATCAACGTAAACTTCAATTAAACGACCACGGTAGTTAATCTTGAAGCCGTAGTGATCCCAGCCTTCAGGAACAAATGGGTTGAACTTCAATTGATCATGGTCGTAACGCATGCCTGCGAAACCTTGAACGATTGCAAGCCATGAACCACTCATTGAAGTAATGTGCAAACCATCAACGGTGTCGTTGTTGTAGTTATCAAGGTCAAGACGAGCAGTTCTTTGGTAAAGTTCAACAGCCTTCTTTTGCTTGCCAAGTTCAGCAGCCAAAACTGAGTGAATACTTGGTGAAAGTGAACTTTCGTGAACAGTCAAAGGTTCGTAGAAGTCGAAGTTCTTTTCCTTTTGTTCCATAGTGTATTGGTCGTCGAAGAAGTAGATACCTTGTAGAACATCAGCTTGCTTGATGAATGGTGATCTTAAGATCTTGTCCCATGACCAGTGTTGGTTAATTGGACGTTGATCTTCGATTTCACTAACTGGACGAATATCCTTATCTAAGAAGTCATCTTGTTGAACGAAAATGCCAAGATCTTTATCTTCTGGTAAGTACATCTTGTCTACGATGTCTTGCCATTTAGCCTTTTCTTCATCAGTTACGTGAACTCTCTCTTGTGCTTCCTTAGTAGCAAGTGGCAAACGTTCCAAAGTGTATTTAAGAAGCCATCTTGCCATGGTGTTGGTGAACCAGTTGTTGTTTACGTTGTTTTCGTATTCGTTAGGACCCGTTACACCGTGCATTACGTACTTGTTACGCATCTTGGACCAGTGAACTCTAGCTGCCCAGAATCTTGCGGTACCAACTAAGACGTCCATACCTTCATCCTTAACGTAGCTGTCATCACCAGTGTAGTCAGTGTACATAGCAATTGCGTGAGGAATATCTGCATTTCTGTGGATTTCTTCAAAGGTGATTTCCCATTCGTTGTGGCATTCAATACCGTTGAAGGTAACCATTGGGAATAATGCACCTGGCAAGCCTTGTTCCTTAGCGTTGTGGTAAGCACCTGGCAATTGATCGTGACGATATTGAAGAAGTGCTCTTGTAACGCTTGGTGAAGTAATTCCTAAGTACATTGGAACGATAAATGCTTCAGTGTCCCAGTAAGTAGCACCACCGTATTTTTCACCGGTAAAGCCTTTAGGACCAACATTCAAACGTTTGTCTTCGCCGTAGTATGTCATGAATAATTGACAAATGTTGAAGCGGATACCTTGTTGAGCAGCATCGTCACCAGCAATGACAACATCACTCATTTCCCAACGTTTCTTCCAAGCTTCTGTATGATCTGCTAAGTTTTCTTCAAAGCTCTTTTCTTGAAGCTTCTTCATTAAGTTGTCAGCTACAGCAGCTTGATCTTTATCTTCAACGTCACGGCTAGTTACAACGATGACATCTTTTTCAAGCTCGTAGCTTTCGTTTTCATTTAATTCAACTGATAACTTTTCGCTTAACTTAGCATCTTCAGTTGAAACTTCACCTTGAACAGCTTCGCCGTTATGACGTAAGTTTTCTTTAAGTAAAACAGTAAATTGAGGAACGTCGTAAGGATTTTCCTTAGTCTTAACTTGAATGGTTCTTTCATTCTTGTCTTCGCCAAGTGGAATCCAGAAACGATCACCATAGTTACTATCTTCGTTAACAACTGTTCCGTCTAAAGTTGAATCAAAGTCGATCTTAGCGTGACCTTCAAGCACAGTTGCCTTAACTTTGATTAAAGCAGCTTCCTTTTGAACAATATGAAGGAAACGTTCAAATTCAAACTTAGCTTTGACGTCCTTGCCTTCATAAACAAAGCTTCTTGTAAGAAGACCTTGGTGCATGTCGAGTGCTAATTCAAAATCATCAAATTTTACTTTAGCTAAGTCGATCTTTTCACCGTTTACTGTAATTCCGATTCCGATAAAGCTTGGTGCGTTAGGAGTCTTACCAAAGTATTTTGGATAACCGTTCTTCCACCAACCAACTACAGTCTTGTCTGGGAACCAGACACCAGCTAAATAAGTACCTTGCAAGCTATCACCAGAATAGCCTTCTTCGAAGTTACCTCTCATACCCATGTAGTCGTTACCGATTGCAGTCATACTTTCTTGCAATCTTTTATCTTTTGGATCGAAGTTATGTGTAATTACTTTCCAAGGATCAATTTCAAAAATTCGTTTCATAAATTACATATCTCCCGCAAATATTGAGGTGCTCTCTTGTTTACGCTTTCATTATCCTTGAATTGAAAGCGGTTTACAATATCAAAACTGCTGTTACCGGTATCAGAATTAATTTATAAAAAAAGAAGACAGAACTTAATCTGTCTTCTTTTAAATACTTACAAAAAGTAACTTTTAACGAACATCGATTACAAAGCCTTTTGGAGCAAGTTCACCATTTTCATAGCCTTGACTAAATGAATCCTTGCAATCAATCTTTATATTCTTCTTTGTGGTATTAAAGTATGCATGGATACTTTCTTTACCTTCTCGATCGACTTCAATTAGACCATCTTCTGTTACGTGTAACTTAATTCTGCCTTGACCAAAGGTATTATCGTGCTCCAAGCGGAACTTAATTAAACTATGAACTCTTTGCCATACAGGACCGTCTTCTTTTGACCAATCCATTGGCTTACGGCAATCTGGATCATTATCACCAGACATGCCCATTTCCGTACCATAATAAATACATGGGCTACCTTTTTGCATAAATTCAAAGGTAAGAGCTTGCAATGCTAAGTCTTGATCACCTTTAGCCACAGTTAAAATTCTAGCAGTATCGTGTGAATCAAGCATATTCATCATCGCTGCATTAGTTTCATCCCTATACTTCATTAACTGATCAGTTAATCTCTTAGTCATTTGTGAAGCAGTCAATTTATTCTTGAAGAAGTGATCTTCAATTTGCAAAGTATAAGGATAATTCATTACGCCAGTGAATTCATCACCATTAAGCCATGGACGAGCTGAGTGCCATACTTCACCCACGATGTAGAAGTCAGGCTTAATGTCAGTAACTGCCTTGTGGAATTTCTTCCAGAAGTGGTGGTCTACTTCATTAGCTACATCAAGACGCCATGCATCAATGTCAAAGTACTTTACCCAATAAGTAGCAATTTCAAGTAAGAAATCTTGTACTTCTGGATTAGCGGTGTTCAATTTTGGCATGTGCTTTTCAAAGGCAAAGGTATCAAATTGAGGATTGCCTTCGCCCTTTAATGGATCACGGTATGGTTCAACTGGGTATTCATTAATGTGGAACCAGTTAGCAAAACGTGAGCTTGGACCATTCTTAACTACGTCTTGCCATTGCATTGATTGATCACCTAAGTGATTAAAAACAGCGTCAAGCATTACCTTCATGCCGCGAGCATGAGCTTCATTAACTACCTTGGCAAACAAATCTTTATCGCCAAATTCTGGGTCAACTTGTAAGTAGTCGATAGTGTCATATTTGTGGTTAGAACTTGCCTTAAAAATTGGGCAGAAGTATAAGCCGTTTACACCAAGCTTTTTAAGGTAATCTAAGTGATCTAAAACGCCTTGCAAGTCGCCGCCGTAATAGTCTTCTCGGCCGGGATGATCGGATGGATTCCATGGCTTAACGTTCTTGGGATCGTTAGACTTATCACCGTTAGCAAAACGTTCAGGGAAGATTTGGTACCAAACGGTATGCTTAACCCATTCTGGTGTTTTAACCATATCGATTTCGTGACAATATGGGATCTTGAAGTATGCCCCATCTTCATTGATTGCACTTTCAACATCGCTACTGATGGCACGGTCTCCGTAGACAACGCTAGTGCCATCCTTGCCAATAACTTCAAAAGTGTACTTTAAACGATGAAATGGTGCTTCAAGGGTGATGCCCCAATGGTCTTCAACTTGTCCTTCACCAATTTTTTCCATTTCGATTGTCTTAGCGTGATCAAGTGGTAAATAGTTGTCACAATAGTGCACGATTACTTTTTCAACGTCATTTTTTGCAGTGTGAAAACGAACACGAACGTGCTTAGGATCAACTACAAAACTATCTTCACTTTCAGTTCGGTGCTTTAAAGCAGCTAATTGCATATACTAATTCTGCTATATAAAACATGGAAATATGTAGAATCTATGTATTTTCTACATACCAGAAAGATACATTTTTCCTTTCTTTGTCTTACTTACTGTTGTCAACACTAGTATTCCGATATTCCAATATAGGAGTAATCGCATTGACTAGCTCTTACAGCTTAAGGGTTTAGCTAACCCCGTTTTTCTTTTCTATTTTGCTAAAGCTAAAAGATTTAAAACTGCATTTT
>NZ_CABUIW010000015.1 GCF_902491705.1 uncultured Lactobacillus sp.
TCAATCCTTAATAGCTTAATATCAATAAAGTGTCCAATTTTCTTGGGTCACTACATCTTCACGGTTTTGGAAACGTTCTGGTCCCTTGTTGGTGGTGCGATAATTATTATCAAAAGTTAGAACAGTATTTAAGACATAACTAGATGGAGTCGGATTCCACGCAGATTGCAGCAAACCATCAGCATATGATTCTTGATTGGTTCCTGGACGATAACCATAACCATCAAAGTAAACACTTCTATCTAGATTGTGGGTCATTTCATGAGATAGAATTCCGGCGCCACCATAATCATCGATCACTCTTGCTACATAATAGCGGACCATCGTACCATATGGTGCTTCAGCCGAAATTCCGGCTTCATCATATTTTTCACCAACTGAACCAAAGAATTCAGCCATTGCTGGTGAAAAAGTATCATATTTAGATTGCCAGAATTGGCCACCCTTTTTGCTAGCATCTTTAGCATAGTAAGTATCCCAAACACTGATGTTAGTATTAGCCAGTTTCTTCTTACCTGCATCATTAGCGATTCGGTACCAAAAATCCATGTGATCGCCCCAACCTTTTGCGAGACGATCAAGTTTAGCTTGAACTTCCTTAACCTTTTCTTGGTAAACCTTTGGATCCTTATGATATTTCACATCGATATATGGATCATACATTCCAAAGACTGTCATCCCTAAGGTTGAGACCACATACATATCGTCACTCTTAATGTTTAAAAGTGGCAAGATATAACTTTTGAAAGTGTCATTACCAGTAGCCAATCGGTGATAAAGGCTAAGATCTACATCAGGAGTCGCTTTAGAAGGAACCTCAACAACGTGGACACCTGTATTAGATTTGAACCAATCTTCTTCATTTAATTCTGGTGACCACTTTTTTCTTAAATCGCCTAAAAAAGTGACTAAATCAGACTTGGTATTAAGCATTGGAGCTAACTTTTTATTAAAAGTATCTACATTATTCTTAGGAAGCAGATCATTATAAGAAAGCTTACCGATGTCGGTTAACCAATCAATCGAATCTAAATTAGAGCCAAGTGCTTTGGGATCAAACATCATTGTTGGTAATAATTCTTTATTACCAAATGAAATATTGTAGTAATGATTGATATATGACATTCCTAGCATAATAGCTGCTGCATTATCATTAACTCTTTGATCGGCAGTATTAAGATTATCAGCATGATCAAGCATTTGTGGCACTAAAGTTGGCAATTGATCATGAACTTGTTTAAAACTATCAGATAAGTACCAGTTCTTTAATTGATCATTAGCCCAAAGTTCAGTAGCCTCTCTAAGATCAAAAACATTATATTCAACAGCTGATAACTTATCAGTTGTAGATTTAACTAATTCTGGATCAACTTTTTGTTTATTTTCTTCAGGTTGAGATTGCTTCTTAGCAACTTCTTCTTGATTAAGACTATTTTTTACAGAAGAATCCCTTGTAGTAGCTTCTTTTGGCTGATCTTCTTTTATTTCTGGTTTTGTGTTTTCACTAGGGTCAGTTTGCTTTTCAGTTTCTACATTATTAATAGTATTTTTATTGGCAGTAGCATCTTTAGTATTAACAGTTACCTCTTTAGCTTTTTCTACAGCTTCTGGTGTAGCAGTATTCGGTTGCTTCACTGCTCCAGTCTTCGAAGTCGAAGTAGTATCACTTGATTGCTCAATTACTTTATTAGTATCAGAAGTTTGTGCAACGTGTTCTTCATTTTTTTCTGCTTGTTGCTCAGTAGTATCAGCATGAACTGTAGTTGTCGCAGTTGATGCAAATGTTAATCCAATAACAACTGAAGTTAATCCCACACTAAGTTTACGTAAGGTATATCTATATTGTGAATTCTTTTCCATATCACTCAACTCCCCAAATACTATCCCATTAAATTATTCCTGTTATTATATCTTAAATCATTCTTCTAATCTAGGTTAATATTTAATCTTGATGAATTATTTATTCACACAAATTTTTATCTTATCAAATAAAGCTATATCAGTTATACTGAACTAATTAAAAATAATTGGAGGATTTATGAAATCACGTACCTTTAGTTTAGATGGCAATCAACTTAAACTGATTGCTGTCTTTTTCATGATTTTTGATCATCTATACTCTTACCTATTCATGGGAGTATGGCCTCAATGGTTCAGCTTAATCGCAAGATTTGTAGCGCCATTATTTGTTTTTTTCTTAGTAGAAGGATTTTTTCATACTTCTAGCAGAAAAAGATATCTGTTTAGAATAATTAGAGCTGCTGCTATTACGTGGGCAGGCGAAATAGTTATCAACCTTGCTTTTCATAATGTTGATAGCTTAACTCATAAAATGACAATTTATTCCGTACTTGAGGGGAATAATATTCTAGTTACGTTAGCAATATACTTAGGAGTTATGTGGGCACTAGAATTATTCAGAGAAAATAAACGCCATTGGTATTACCTTTTATTAGCAATCTTTTTATTGATAGTAAGTTTAATGTTTGAAGGTGGCATCTATCTTTGGCCAATTTTACTTATTTTCTATTTTGGCTACCATAAACCTAAAATTGAATCTATTGGTATCATAATCTGGTGCTTGCTTTTACTTGCTAAAGCAGTGATGAATGGGCTTCAAACTAAAACAGGTTTATATTCGTCATTAACCTTTGATAGTGAATGGATGATGATTTCAGTATTACCATTTATCTGGTTATACAATGGCCAACGTGGTAAGAAAAATTGGATCACCAAATACTTTTTCTACATTATTTATCCTACTCACTTATGGATTTTAATGATATTAAGATATTTATTTATTAAATAGTCATTTAATTTTAATAAAAAGCAGTCTAAACACAATTATATGTGTATCTAGACTGCTTTTTTCTAATATTTAAGTTGTCCATTTGCCATAGCTTTCAGAATGATTATAGCTAGACCAGCAATTAGTAATATCCAGCTAATCACATTCCTTTTTTTACTACGTGATCGATATTGAGGCCAGTGAAAAGGTGTGTATTTAGTATTAATCATCATGATGAAAAGTCCTAAGAACATGATGATACCGCCCATGGCAATTATGATATCCATTAGTTACCCTCCTGCTTGA
Organism: uncultured Lactobacillus sp.; assembly: GCF_902491705.1. GTDB lineage: Bacteria > Bacillota > Bacilli > Lactobacillales > Lactobacillaceae > Lactobacillus. The sequence goes on from NZ_CABUIW010000015.1 coordinate 3,095, forward strand.
TATGTATTTTAGTATATCATCTTACAGGATGCTTCTCTTACTTTACTTAAAAATATCTGTACTCTTCATCAAATCAAGCATTTGCTTAGCACTCCAAGGAAGATATTCGGCTAAGGTTAAACCTACTAAGTTATATTCCTTACTAAATTGACTAATGAAATGCCAAACGTCACTTCTGGCTACTTTACCTTTAGCCGCATTTTCAGGAACTTCACCTAATTCTGGATTGTTGAAATATGTTGAGTAAAAATTGTTAGGATCAAGTATATCAATATCTAAATGGATAAAGATAAACTTAAAATCATTTTCTTTAATCCATTCTCTAACTTTCTCGGTATCAATCTTAGATCCTTGCTTATCTTGATAATTCACTCCTGCCTTTTTAAGCAAATCTGCTTCCTCAGGAGTAATTTCTTGAAGCCCAACATGATATATCTGACTTGGCTTTAATGGATGATCTACCTCTTTTTGAATTACTGGATCACCTTGATGTAAAAGATTACCTAAAACCATCGCATGTTCATTACCAAAAACTTCTGGATTAGAAATATCTGGATGTGCATCAAGCCAAATTACACCTAATTTATCACCATAAATTCCATTTAAATAATCAATTGGTTGTTGTGATACCAAGCAGTTTCCACCAAAAGTAATGATCTTAGTTGGCTTTTCTTTTTCAATAGCTGCCTTAGTATTTTGAATAGTTTTTAAAACGTCTGATTGTCCAGTTACACCATTTTCAATTGGTAAAGGTTGCTTACTCTCAGGCACATCCACAGTAATAGTAGGTTGATTTTTATTTTCTGGTGCAATCGCTTTTAACACCTTTGCCCCTAATTCATAAACAGGATTATCCCCTGCTTGCCAATCTGGTACAACTAATCTAATTGTTTTGTTCATAATGTTTCACTCCTTTTAACAGTATGATAAAGTCTATAGTAACTATAGAGTCAAGGGAGTAAATTATGTTTTCAATTGGAAAAATGGCTGAGTATTGTCATACGAGTGTGCAAACATTGCGCTATTATTCAAAAATCGGATTGTTAAAACCTAATTATCAAGATCCTGATACAGGATATCGTTATTACAGATTAGATCAGATTTTTCAATTCACGATCATCAAATATTTACAGTCTGCCAACCTTTCTCTAGAAGAAATCAAAGAGATCATGAGTAATGAAAATCCTAATATGACTGAATTCTGGAAGAATCAGGAGTTGGAAATTCAAGAACGAATTAAACAAGAAAGAAAAGCGTTAAGTCTAGCTCATTTTCAGCAAAAACAAGTTAAGAAACTTAAAATCTTGAAAGATAATTTAGATAGAGGAACTTATATTAGAACAATTTCTTCAAATATTATTGAGATGCCATTAAAGAAAATAGTTACCCCTGCCGATATTCCTGATAATGTGATTTCAAAGCTGGATGAAAAGATCCTTGAAGCTGGATTATTACCTAACTTTGAGTACTGCTTCGCTTTCCGTGGTGACTATTACAGTAACTTACAAGACATTCACTATCTTTCAATGTTCAAAGAAATAAATACCAAATCAACCGACTCACATAAACAAGAAGGTGATTATCTTTGCATTTCTTTTATGTGGAATCGTGAAAAGTATTTAGACTACTTAAATCAATTAATGGATCAAGCTAAAGAAAAGTATGATATTCATGATCCGCTAGTCATTGAAGATTCTTTTCCATTAAACTATAACCAGCAACAACTTAGTGACAGTTCAAATTCAATTGCTGAATTGCGTATTAAACTCTAACTAAAAACGAGAAGCATCACGCTTCTCGCTTTTTAATTCTTATAAATTCAATTCCATCTGAAGATTTCCTCGATCAAATGGGAATAACTCCTTATCAATTGGAACTTCTTTAAATCCAAATTCTTTATATAGATGAACTGCAGGGATGCACTTGGTATTTGTTACTAAAACCAGATTGTGATAGCCCTTCTCTTTTGCATAGTCTAAACAAGCTTTCAATACTGCTTTGCCAGCACCCTGTCCTTTAAACTTCCCATCAGCAGCAAACTTTTGGATTTCCCAGCCACCATCAGGAATTGGCGAAATTTCACAACAAGCCATCACTTCTTCATCATCACTCAAAGCGAAGAATACTTGTCCGCCTGCTGCAACGTTGTCATCTATTCTAGCTAAATCTTGCACATCAGTTAATTCGATTTCGAACATATCCTTAATCCATGCAAAATTAAGTCTAATGAAATCATCTCTGTATTTCTTGTTGTATGGCACAATTCTCATTTTCACCACTCCATTTTTAATATCTTATTGATAATTCATTATAAAGACAAAAATAAAACCGTCAAATTTAATTGACGGTTAATTAACTATTCTTCTATTTTCTTAACAATCTTAGCAGGCACTCCAGCTACCATCACATTATCAGGAACGTCCTTAACAACAACAGATCCAGCTGCAACTACTACATTATTGCCGATTGTAACACCTGGACATATCGTAACTTTTCCGCAAAGCCACACATCATTACCAATAGTTACTGGCAACACTTTAGACAAATGCTTTCTCCGCTCTACCCCATTTATAGGATGAGTTACAGTGTAGATATCAGTATTTGGTCCAATCCAAACGTTGTCACCGATATTAACCTTTCCTACATCAAGAACGGTCCAATTGTAATTAGCTAAGAAATTATCTCCCACATGGATATTTTTACCATTATCGAACTTCCAATCACTGTGAATAACCAAGTTCTTACCAGCAGAACCTAAAATCTCTCTGGCTTTTGCTTCTTGTTTTTCTGGTTCAGTTTCAGGGATAGAATTAAATTCTTGAGCAAGTTTTGCCGCATTTAACTTTCTAGATGCAATTTCTGGAGCACCGAAGTTAAACCATTCGCCTTTTTCCAATTTCTCGATTTCTGACATTTATTTTTCCTCCGGTTGATTGAAAATACCTTGTTTCTTGATTACAATGACTATACTAAGGGTTAAACCATGGTTTAAGTCAACTATAAAAAGAATAAAAAAGATAATTACTCATTTCTGAATAATTACCTTTCAAAATTTATCGAATTCTTTTTCGCTAATTTCAGCATTTACAAATCCAGATAAATCATTATCAAATTTTCCATATTTTTCAATAGTTTTTTTATCATGAAAAGGATTATTGGTTACAGTCATAATTAACACCTCATTCTCATATTTACAGTATATATGATGATACGATGATGTTTATAGAAGATATTAAATATTACACAAAGGAGCAACTTTTATGAGATATTCAATCGGTGAAGTATCAAAAAAATTAAACATCCCTTCATCAACACTTCGTTATTACGATAAGCACGGCCTATTGCCATTCGTCGACCGCAATGAAAATGGTCAACGTAGCTTCAAAGACAATGACCTTAATTTTCTAGAGGTTATCACTTGTATGAAAAAGTGCGGTATGACGATTAAAGAAATTCGTCATTTCATCGACCTATGCATGGAAGGCGATGTTACTCTAAATGCTCGTTACGACTTACTTGAACAAGAAGAAGCGAATGTAGTTAAGCAAATTGACGAATTGCAAAAGCAGTTGGATTTTCTTCATTATAAGATGTGGTACTTTAAGACTGCCGTAGAAGCTGGAACTGAAGATATTCATATGATTACTACTAATGAAGGAAAAAGAGTAACTCCTGAAATTCATCATCAGTATCAAGAGGCTTTAAAGCATTGCCATGATATTAACGAATTAATTCGAATTCAAAAATCAACTGAAAACAAAACAAAATAAAGAAGAACATAAGATGCAAATATTTTCTAACAATATTAATTATACAGATGCCGAAAAAGACGTGATTTCTTATATCAATCAAAACATCAATAATATTGACGATATGACAATTACAGATTTAGCTAAAAAGTCCCATACTTCTAATGCGACCATTATTCGTCTAAGTCATAAGGTTGGCTGCACAGGATTTAAAACGTTAAAAGTAAAGATCATCAAAAGCCGTGAAAACAATCAATATCTAAAAAGAAACGTTGATTTCAATTTTCCCTTTTCTCCTATTGATGATGCCGAAACCATAAAGAAGTCTATGACCGATCTATACACAAACAGCTTGACAGTTTTGCGCGAGCAGATTAATATTGATGAAATTAGTAAAGCTGCAGAAATGATGATGGATTCAAAACACACTTTTATGTTTGGCATTGGTGATACTGGTATCACTGTAAGAAGTTTCATCAATAAAGTTAATAAGCTGAATATTTATCCAATATTTGCCAATGAAAATGGTGAAGAAGATAACATTGCCCAGCGTTTAACATCGACTGATTTAGCAATTTTTACGAGTTATGATAGTTTTGAATCCGAATTTGGTAGTGAAATAGATGAAGCATCTAAGCATGACTGCAAGACAATTTTAATTACTTCCAAAATAGACACCATTTATAAAGATAAAGTAGATTTAATCATAACTGTTCCCCGCGAAGAAAAAGAGAAGAAAGTCGCTACCTTCTTCTCTCAATTTGCTTTTCAATACATCTTTAATTTGATCTTCGCATTTTTATACAAGAACACTATCTTGTAGCTTTAATCAATATGACCTTTTATTTGATATGATTTATCGGTAAATTGCATTACTTCAAAGAAGTTGCCATCTGGATCATGTGACCAGAATTGCCATGTTTCAGATGGCCCTTTGGTAGGCTTATCACTCATTAGTGGTAAGCCTTTTTCTTTGAACTCTTTAAATGTTTGATTGATATCATCAACTGTTAATGCAAAATGATTTAGTCCAGTTCTGTCATTCCATTTAACATCATCAGCTTGAAGTTCATTTTTAGGAAACATTTCGATAAATTGACCAGGACAGATTTCAAAATAGCCATACATAATCTTGTCAGGATATTTTTGAGCAATTTTTTGTTGTTCTGGTCGATCTGGTCGGTTGATGTATTCGCCATACTTAACTAAAACTAGATTTTTAAATCCTAATTTGTTCTGATAAAAATCAACCATTTTATCCCAGTCTTTAGCCACAATATTTACATGCATCAATGAGTTAAACTTCATATTTATCACCTATCCTAGCTTTAATCCTGCACTGTTTATCGCCTTTTGAAGAACTTGCATAACTTGATCACTGTGGTTTAATGCTTTGATATCTGCATCTAAATCGTGATTATCAATCATTTGAGCAAAAGTTTTAAATTCTTCAAACATGCGATGCGGATAAACCTTTTCATCAACGCGAATTTCACTATCTTTCTTATAAATATCGAAAGAATCCATCACATTAGTTGGTCCATTAACTTGAATAGTTTCCTTATCGCCTTCAATTAAAGAAGTAACAGGAGCAGCACAGTCCTTAGCTGCAATTAGTACTGCCTTAAAGTTGCCATAATCCAGATTCAAGACACCTGAAGTATCAACATTTCGTTCAATATTGGCTTTATACTCTACAGCTTTTGGCATCCCGAATAATCCCACAATAAAGTGAATGTTATAAATATTCAAATCCATCAAGGCGCCGCCACCTTTTTTAGGATCAAAGACTGGTAAAATCTTTCCTTCTTTAAATGCATCATAGCGATGGGAATATTGTGAGTAATTCATCGAGACTATCTTCACTTGACCCAATTCTTTGATGTGATCTTTCACCAATTTATAATTAGTCAAATATTGATTAGTGATTGCTTCAACTAAAATCAACTTTTTCTCAATAGCAATGCTCTTTAATTCTTTAAACTCATCATAGTTCACAGTGAACGGCTTTTCACAAATAACATTTTTTCCAGCTTCTAGTGCTTTCTTAGCAAAAGTATAGTGTAAGAAATTAGGGACTGCTACATAAACTGTGTCAGCCTTAGTTTCTCTCAGAGCTTGATCATAATCAATATAAAGTTCTGTAATTTTATACTGATTTTGATATTCTTTCATTCTAGCAAGATCACTTGAAGTACCAGCTATTCCTACTATTTCAACATTTGATAAGTCTTTAGTAATTGGTAAAAAGTCGCTAACAATAAAACCTGCACCAGCAATTAATAATTTCATAATGAGCCCTCCTCTTCTTGACAATTTCATTATCTACTGTTGTTAAAACAAAAGATATAGAATAAGAAGCATTAGGCAATAAAGTGCAGTTTTTGCCATGAAGTGCGATGTTTTATTGAACTTTTTTACCGGATAAAAATAAGCAAAGACTGTTCATCTTTGCTTATCATGTATTATTTTTTCAATTTAAAGTTTGGAATATGTGTAGTATATTGAGGCTTTTTGAAAGTATCACTTTGATTTAACGTCCATACCAAAACCTGATCTGCCAAATTATCAGTCATAGGAAATGATGCATTAATTTGAGCTTCAGTAATATTGTCAATGTGAACTCCTGCAGTTACACATAAATTACCGGGAAGCTTCTTTTCAATTCTTTTAGCAAAACGTTCTGCCAAGAAAATATCTTTATGTTTTCTTCCATCATGACTGGCAAATTCTACTTTGCATTGTTTTTTGGTTTTAACATCCCAGGTGACTACACCACCTAAATGTGGCACGTTTCCACCAGTGATATTAACTAACAAATCCTTGTTTACCAATTCAGTTTCCGCATAAATAGTATAGTTTTCTTTTGTTACACTAAAGATCTTTTTAGACATCTTTTTCATCACCCCAGCGTCGACCTACATCATTTGCAATATGCAAGCTATCCATAATTTTCATAGTTTGATGATTAATGATATCTTGAATAGTTTTAGGATGATCATAGAATGAAGGAATTGGTGGAATAATCTGGACACCTAATTTAGCCAACTTAGTTAGATTTTCTAAGTGAATGGCTGATAACGGCGTTTCTCTAGGTACTAAAATTAATTTGCGTTGTTCTTTAAGCATTACATCAGCAGCACGCATAATTAGGTCTTCATCAAACCCGATAGCAATTCCAGCTATAGTCTTCATACTTGCCGGAGCTATTACCATGGCATCAACTAAGAAAGAACCGCTGGCTATAGCTGCACCCAAATTATGATCATCATAAACATAGTCAGCCATTTGTGCTACATCTTCTGGTTTAAAATTAGTTTCAAGTTTAATGTTTTCTTTAGCCCAATCACTCATAACCAGATGTGTTTCAACATCGGCTACATTGGCTAATTTTTGAAGTAAATCAATTCCATAAATACTACCTGAAGCTCCAGAAATTCCAATTACAATTCTCTTCAAAAGATTATCCTTTCTTAAAAATGCTTATTTTAAGTACTTTTGCCAATCCTTTATTTCCTTAAATTGTGCACGTTTAAATTGATCCTTCATGTCAAATGGAACTGTACCATCGACAATTGTCTTCGAACTCATACCTTTAGTTCTGATTGATTTAGGATCGTATTGTGGTCTTTCGGATGGATCAAGTGGGTGATTACGCATCCCCGGAATACAAATAAAGTCTTGATCTGCTTGGAAGCGAGTATTCATCGTCCATACAACGTCATTCATATCAAAAATATCAACGTCTTCATCAACAAGCCAGACAGTCTTTAATTCTTTAAACGCACCAAATGCTAAAATAGCTGCTTGTCTTTGAATACCTTCATCAGCAGGATTATCCTTATGAATTTGCATGATAGTCATTAGCTTACCACCACCTGCTGGCGGATTGTAAACATTAACCACCTTACCTGGAATAGCCTTATCAACTAATTCAAGAATTGAAGCTTCTGTTGGAATACCAGCCATCGAAACGTGCTCTTCACTTGGTCCAATAACTGACTGCATAATAGGATTATCTTTACGGTGAGTGACTGCTGTGATTTTTACAACGTTAACAGCTGGATTTGCTACACCATTGTATCCTGGAAATTCGGGCATAGCATAACCAGTATTAGTATTGATATCTTCTTGCATAGTTTGGTTAGGCATAATATACCCTTCCAAAACATATTCACTACGTGCCAAAGCACTTTCGTCAACAGATACACCTTTAACTAATTGAACAGGTTCTTGACGAAGTGCACCAGCAACATCAAGTTCATCATAACCTAATGGAGTTGTTGGTGGTTCAAAAGTAGCCCCAATAGTAACTGCTGGGTCAAGACCAATGTTAATAGTAATTGGCATTGGCTTATCAATCTTTTCAAATTCTTTTTGAAAATGTCCAATATGACGACCACCAGGCATGATGTACATCCCTAATGTATCTTTATCTTCCAAAACCATTCTATGAATAGTAACGTCAGTCATGGTTTTATCTGGGTTTGAGCCTTTAACCAATCCGCAAGTAATATATGGACCTGCATCATATTCGGTATTTGTTGGTGCAGGAACTAACTTACGAATATCAAAGTCAGGATCACTAGCTAAGTGCACAACTTCTTGAGCAGGAGCATCACTTTTATCAACCATAATTGGATGAACTGGATTTTCAACAGCATCCTTTAAAAATCTGCCCAATGTTTTATAGTCATGGTGCAAAATTCGTCCATCACGTTTGCGACTTGCCATAAGTCCAATTAATACACGCGTATTTGGAAAGCCTTTAATATTGTTAAACATCATTGCTGGGCCTTCTTTAGTTGGACGTTCAACAGTACCACCCGCACCAATATAACGATAAACTCCTGATATTTCAGCATCAGGATCGATTTCTACGTCAGTTTCATGATAATCTTCAGGATTATCCTTGATTTCACGTAATACTTTTCTTAAGTCCCAAGGATCTTTAGGTAATTTAGTCATTAAAAACACTCCTTTATTACAATTCTCGATTTCATAATAGGAATATTTTGAATTACCTTCAATTCTAAGCTTAATATCATTTATTCCATATTGGAATTGTAATACTGCTTCATAAATTGCCAAAATTTGTTTTCGGCTATTGAATGATGTTTTTCTTTTCGAACAAAGTATAAGTAACTAATTTGAGTAGGAGTTATAGGCACAAATTTAACTCCCTTCATCTTTTTAGGCGGATTCATTAAAATAGCTATTCCTTGACCATTTCCTACCATCTCTAAAATAGATGATATCCGGTTACTTACAAAAGTTACTTTAGGCTTGAAGCCAACTTGTTCACATAAAGCAATAACTGGATCATAAAGTAAGCTTTCTTTAGCTAGCATAATGAAAGGCTTATCTTTCAATTCAGCTAAATTAACTATTTTTCTTTTAGACAAAGGATCATTTTTAGATACACAAAGTGCAAATGATTCTTTTCTGGTTAAGATCTTTTCAAAAGATATTCTTTTAGGATCCAAAGTTCTTACAAAAGCCAAATCCAATTGGTTTTGATTCAATTTAACAATAAATTGATTGCTTTCCTCTTCGATTAATTGAACTGAAATATCCGGATTTTTTCTTTTAAATTCCATCAACCTATCGAAAGGAGAATAAGTAGAAAAAGTAGGAATAATACCAATTCTTAATATGTTGTTTTGCGTATTAGCCAATTTATTTAGTTTATTTTTCATTTGCAACTGCAGAGATATTATCTGCTTAGCTTCTGGCAAAATACTTTGACCATAAATTGATAATTCTACGCTTTTATTAGTTCTATTAAAAAGAGGCAGTCCTATTTCCTTCTCCAAAGATTTAATATGCTTACTAACGCTACTTTGAGTAATATAGAGATTTTCTGCTGTTTTTGAAAAACTTAAGGTGTCTGCTAAATCGACAAAAGTCTTTAATTTATTAATTTCCACTCTTATTCACCACCTGATTAAATTATTCCAATTTAGAATTATTTAATCGCTATTCAGAATTGAGCGCAAGTTTTTTTATTAATATACTCAAAATTGTAATTAGAAAGAAGGGAATTTTATGCCGACTGGTGTTATTATTAATGCTTCTGCAGTACTGCTGGGTGGCCTTTTTGGTGGATTTTTTGGAAACAAATTATCTGAAGAATTCAAAGAAAAAATCAACATGATCTTTGGTGCATGTTCAATGGGAATGGGTATTTATTCAATTGCCCCAATGAAATTTATGCCTGCAGTTATTTTTGCAGTTATCTTAGGAACTATCATAGGATTAGTCTTACATTTAGGGAAACTATTCAATAATGGGGCTATGTTAATGCAGCGCCCCATTACCAAATTAATTCCTACAGAAAATCTAGGTATTTCTCATGAAGAATTTGTAAGTCTAATGGTTACCGCCACAGTTTTATTCTGTGCTAGTGGTACTGGAATTTACGGTTCATTAGATGAAGGGATGTCAGGAGACTTAACTATCTTAGTTTCTAAGTCAATTTTAGATTTCTTCACCGCTGCTATTTTCGCAGCAACTTTAGGATACGCAGTTTCAATTATTGCCATTCCACAATTTATCATCTTTGTCATTTTGTTCTATTTAGCTAGATTTATTATTCCATTTACTAATGCCAATATGATTTTAGACTTTAAAGCTTGCGGTGGTTTCTTAATGCTGGCTACTGGCTTTAGAATGGTTAAATTAAAGATGTTTCCAATTGCTGAAATGATTCCAGCAATGATCTTAGTAATGCCATTTTCATGGATTTGGGCAAATGTGATTTTGAATTGGATTCATTAATTATGACGAATATTTGAAGAAACTCTTACCAAAACATAAAGAAAACTGATATGTATTGAACGTCAACATTTTGCTTGCTATAATGCTCGTAATTCAATATTAAATGACGTTGTAATAAAGACCGTCCCTGCATGTATGTGCTGGAACGGTCTTTTTTTAGAAAGGAATGAAAGTTATGATTTCTAAAAATGCAGTAGCTAAATTGATGATTTCAGCGGCAATTTGTGTAACGCCATTAGCCAATTTGACAGCCTGTTCTGCTTCAGCTAATGAAACAAGCAAAACGTCGTCTACCACTAATAGTAATAAGAAGAATGTCATCACTAATTTGAAAAACGTTAAATATAAAAAAGCTGTTTCTTACTACCGAAATGGTACAACTTATAAGGGAAAAGCTTACAGTCTAAAATTAAATACTAAGAAATACACAATCAAAACCATTAAAGTTAATGGCAAAAAGATAAAAGTTCGTTGCTATACCAACTTAGTTTACGTTTCTAAGCCAGTTGATAAAAAGTATGAAACCATGAATATTTATATTCCTGAAGCTTACTTCCACAATAAGAAAGTTAACGGATATACTAACTAAGAAGACTGCTCCAATCTTTATGCCTAATAACGTTGGTGGTTATATGTCAGCAACTGCCGGTACTCTGAATGGTGGCGGTGGTGGCAGCATGCCTTCAGGAAGTGCACCAAAAGGCGCTAAGGGTAAACCAAGTGGTAAGAAGCCTAGCGGTAAAATGCCATCTGGCAAGATGCCTTCAACTTCTAAGAAATCCACAAAATCATCAGGATTCACTCCTACTGGAAAATTAGGTAAAGGCTTAAATGCTAACGGCGGTGCTTCAAGTACCTCTTCAATTAAATATGCATTATCTAAAGGCTATGTTGTAGCTAGTCCTGGTGTGCGTGGTAGAGATGCTAAGAAAAATGGTAAATATGATGGTAAAGCACCAGCAGCTATTGTAGATTTAAAAGCAGCAGTTAGATATTTGAAATATAATAAGTCTCGTCTTGTTGGTAATACAAATAAGATTATTTCTGACGGTACCAGTGCAGGTGGTGCTTTGTCTGCCCTCTTAGCCGCATCAGGTAACAACGCAGATTATGCTCCATACTTAAAAGCAATCGGGGCAGCTAATACTAGTGATAATATTTATGGTGCATTCGCCTTTTGTCCAATTACTAACTTAGAAAATGCGGATAAAGCATATGAATGGCAATCTCAAGGCATCACATCAATCGCTGGTGGTGGTCCTGGCAATACAACTGGCTCAAACACCTTATCTTCTAAATCACAAAAACTATCAAGCACTTTGGCTAATAACTTTGTAACTTATGTCAATAGTCTTAATTTAAAAGATGGTAATACTACTCTTAAATTAAGCAGTGATGGTAAATCAGGTAGCTTTGCAGATTTAGTTAAAAAAGCAGTTAAAGACTCAGCACAAAAGGCATTAGATAGTGGTACTAAGATCACCGAAAAGAAATATCCATTCTTAACAATTAAAAATGGTAAGGTTACTGATGTTGATTTAACTAAGTACTTTAAGAGCATCGGCAGATCTAAATCTGTTCCTGCCTTTGACTCGCTTGACTTATCTCAAGCTGAAAATATTGAATTTGGTACTTCAACTAAGAATGCGCAACACTTTACCAAGTTTTCTACAGAAAATAATACTAAAAAAGGCGCCACAACAGCTAACTCTTCAATTGTTAAGATGATGAATCCAATGAACTACTTATCAAACTCAGATACTGCAAAATATATTTGGATTCGTTATGGTGAAACTGATACTAACACTTCAATTGCAGTTCCACTTATTCTTTCTCAAGCAATGAAGAATGCAGGAATGAATGTTAACTACCACTTGCAATGGAATACTGGCCATACTGGTGACTATGACATGACTAATATGTTCAAGTGGGCTGATAAAATTAGTAAATAACTACACTATCAAAAAAGGGATGCAACTGCATCCCTTTTCTCTTATTCAAATCTAGTCTCCCAATTAGGATCCTTACTTGCCTTGAAACACATTTCTATTTGTTCTTTAGTATTTCGATCAATGGATAACTTAGGTAAATTATCTAATGAGAAGTAATCACAAGCATCAGTTTCATCATTTGGAACAAATTCTCCGCCAAGTTCCTTGCATAAGAAGAACATCTTAATAATATTGGTAGCCAAAATTGGTTTATTATGATGGTTTCTATCTTGTACTGCAATCAGCTTTATTGGCTTTATAATTCTACCTGATTCTTCGCGAGCTTCTTTAATACAATTGTTGGCTGGCGTCTGGTCATAATCATTCCAACCACCTGGAAGTGACCACTCTTGAGCCATCTTTTCTCTTACTAACAGAATCTTATCATCCTTAAAAATCGCTGCTCTTGTTTCAGTCTTAGGAGTTTGATATCCTTCATCTCCTAAGAACAAAGTCTTCACTTGTTCTTTTGGCAGACCAGTTTTAGCTTCCATCATCTCACCGGCAATTTTTCTAACTTGCTCATATCGTTCACGATCAAAAATATCTTTACCATAACGCAAACCTGCTTGAGCAATACTTTGTAAATCTGTAGCCCATTTAGTAAATTGATCAACTTTTTCCATGATAATCCCTTTCTTTGGTATACTTTATTCGTTCTTATTATTGAGGTGTATACATTGAATAATCTAAATATCGAATCAATTAATATCTTTTTAGCCGTTAGCAAATTCCATAGTTTCAGCCGTGCAGGGGTTTACCTATATCTTGATCCTTCTACGGTAAGTAAGAAAATTCGCCAACTTGAAAAAGAACTAGGTCAGCAATTGTTCACCCGCAATACTCAAGGTGTTGAACTGACAACAGAAGGCATTAATTTTAAAAATAATGCACAAAAATTATTATCTGACCTTGAAGCCTTAAATTTAAAGCCAGAAATAGGCTGGAACATCCTTCGAATTGGCATCCTTGATAACATTGCTGCCTATCACTATTCTAACTTAATTAGTGCACATTTAACCGAATTTAAGCATATTCAAATTTCAGTTAAAGGAATTGAATTAGTTCATCAATTTAATGAAGGAAAATTAGACGCGATCATTATTAATGAAGAAAATCATAATGATATTGAAGGCGAATATTTTGAAAATAAACTCTATCATGAATCCTTTGGAGTAGTCACTAGTCAAAAAAAGCTACTTCCAGATTCAGTTTCTTTAGACGATATCGATCCTTCTAAATTACTCATCGCGCCAAGATATTGTCCTATCAGCCAGCAATTACTCAGCATCTTTGATTCTGCAGAAGATATCAAACAGATTGGTCACACCAACACTCTTTTAGAAGTCGTAGCAAATTCCAATTATCAAACTATTCTTCCTTGGCAAATGACTCAAAGTCTAACCAAAAATGATTCACGTTTTCATGCTAGTAAGCTGGCAGACTTTCAACCACGCACTATTAGTCTATTTACTCGCAATAATGATGTCCAGAAATTCTTAATTTCTCACCTATGATAATCTCGCATACCCCCTTAGGATGAATGATCAATTCCATTGTGCCATGTTTCATCTAAAATGGATTGATGTAAACATGACTTAAGGGGGATTTTTATATGGATGAAACACAAGATAATTATATTGAACTGCCTACTTATAAAGTTATCTTCATGGCATTAAGTGTTGGTGTGATCGTTGCCAACATGTTCTATATTCAGCCAATTGAAACGTTGATTACTACAGGTTTTCATATTTCATCTTTAGTTACTGCCGTTTTAGCAATGCTTTCTCAAGTGAGTTATGCATTGGGACTTTTATTATTAGTCCCACTTGGGGATGCATTTAATCGTTATCACTTTTTGCAGATCATGGAATTAATCTCCATTGCTGCATTATTTTTAGCTTTCATTTCACCAAATGTTTGGTTGTTCGGAATCGCTGTAGTCATTATTGGTTTGACTTCTATTGGTGGACAGATCATTATTCCATATATCGCTTACTTAACACCTGTTAAAAAGCAAGGCCCAATCCTTGGAGCGATGATCAGTGGGATGCTAACAGGAATTTTGTTTGCCAGAACTTTTAGTGGAATTATTGCCACAGTTTTAGGCTGGCACATGGTTTATGGAATTGCAGCTTTAATCAATCTTGTTTTATTAATTTTCATTCATCTTTGGGTGCCAGATGATCCTAGAACGATTACTAGTAGTCAAAAATATGGTGAAATCATTGCAACACTTCCAAAATTATTTAAGAAGTATCGCTACCTTCGTGGTTCTTCACTTAATGCATTCTGCATGTTTGGGATCGCCAACCTCTTCTGGTCAACATTAGCCTTCTTCTTGGTAAAATATTTCAACTATGATAGTGCTGTTGCTGGAAGTATGGGACTTTTAGGAATTGTTTCTATCTTTGCTGCACCATTTATTGGAAAAATGGTTGATAAATATTCACCCAAGACCAACATCTTAATCAGTTGGTGGTTCGGTGTGATTGCATATATCATCTTTGCGATTTTCACTCATTCGATTATTTTCTTAATGATCGGTATCGTCATCCTTGACTTAAGTACTCAATTCAGTCAGGTTACTAACCAAGCAATTATTCAATCATTAAGTAGAAAATCTAACAGTAGAAATAATTCTATCTTCATGTTCTCCTACTTCCTTGGTGGTTCACTTGGAACCTTAATTGGGATTAACGCTTGGAGTATGTGGGGCTGGTACGGTGTGATTATCTGTGCAGTTGTATTCTTAGTAATTGCTTTAATCAACTACTTCATCGAAGGCGTACCAGAAAAATTGAAATAGATATAAAAACAAAGATTTAGTCATTAAATCTTTGTTTTTATTTACTTTAACCTTACTACTATCTAATTTATAATAATTATATTAATATTGTTCTACTTTCAATCTATATTCAGTGAGTTGATCTTAATGACATTAGAACTAAACCAAAATCAGACAATTGCTCTACTTAATTTATTGCATATTCCATGTAAAGAAATTAAATTGAGTGAATATAATAACTCAGAAAATCTTATTATTAAGATTAATAATAAGATTGCTAAAATTTTAAATTTAGATTTTGCCAATTTAAATCAACCATGTATTGTAAATTTTGATAATTTTATCATGGTATATATCCCTGCTGATTTTTCTAATAAATATATTTCAATTGGGCCTATATCTATTCATACTGCCGAAAATCAAATAAAAAAACAATTGCATGATATATTCTTAGATTTTGATTTAAATATTCAACAGCTTCCATATTTTTTAACCCAATTTCAAAATGCCCCCTTGTTGACTAAAAAAGAAATTAGAAATATCATTTATACCATTCTTGATAGTAAACAACGAATTATCTATAAAAATGTTCATTTAACTAAAAAATGGGTAGAAGATCAAATTCAAAATTCAAATCAATTTATAGATCATAACGATAATAGTATTTCTTTTATTGAAAAAGAAATATTCAATTTAATATTCTATGGTAAAGTTGAAGAAATTGAAAAGTTATGGCACCATCCTGAAAATAATCCTAAATTAAAAGAAAGCTTTGTAGACTACAATTTAAACTATAAAGAAATTGTCAAAAGTGCTTTAATGGTTTCAGAAATGATTGCATTACAAGCAGGAATTAGTAATCAAAAGGTTAAAAATATCACGCACAAATATATTCCAATTCCGAATATTAGCGATATTCAAACATTGGCTAATTTATTACGACAAATATTCTCTGAATTTGCTTTACAAGTAAAGCTCAATAAAAATATACGTTCACAATCATTAACTGTAACCAAGACTATTGATTATATAATGGATAATATCAATTTTAAATTAAGTACCCATCAAATCGCAAAATTTCTAGGTCTTTCAGATCAATATTTAAGTCGACATTTTAAACAAGAAACTGGGAAAACAATTACTTCCTTTATTCATGAGGTAAAAACAAATCAAGCAAAATATTTATTGCATACATCATCAAAGCCAATAACAGATATTGCTTTTGAATTAGGCTTTAGTTCTCAAAATTATTTTGAAAAAGTTTTTAAACAAGAAACTAATTATACACCTCAAAAATTTAGACAAATTATGCAGTAAAAAGGGTAGAGAATTTTATTAATTCTCTACCCTTTTACTTACTCTGAAAGCAATTCAACTTTTTGTGACAGATCATTATCACTTTGCAAATTAATTATAATTTTTCCTTTTTCTGATGTGGTTCTAATAACTAACATTAATTGACCTAAATAAGTTTTTTGTTCTTCAAGATTAAATGCAACTTCATTCATTGGATTACTGCTTCCAAAGCCCGCCAATGTTGCAGGACCACTAATATTAGCCTTGATTTTATGCTCTGGACATCTCACAACATTACCATCTTTATCAGTAACCGAGATTTTAATAAATGCAAAATCATTACCATTAGCCTTCAAAATAGTTCTATCAGCATTTGCAGTAATTTTGAGTTTTGTTCCAGCTGTTACTAAAGAAGTTCGATAAAGTTCTTTTTCATTTTCATCAACCCCAATTGCTGTTAAAGTACCAGGTTCATAATTAACTGGCAAACAAGCATAATAATCTTTGGGTTTACTGATACCAACTAATTTATCATTCAAATATAACTTAACTTTATAAGCATCAGTATATACATCTATCCAAGTAGGTTTACCTTCTAGACCTGGATAAGACCAGTTTTCAATGCCTGTCGACCATTTATAATCATTAAATTCCACTTTTTCTTTGTTTGAACTTGGAACCTGACTAGCTAGATAAATTCCATGCTTATGAGGATTCCACGAAAATTCAAATCGATGTATTTCTGGAGATATATTACCAATTAAATCTATCACACCACAATAATTGGTTAACCATGGATAACCTCTATATACTTCTTCATTAAGTTTATGCATTTCACTACAATTTACTTCGCCTAAGTGATCCTGAAGGGTCCAAACAAAATTGCCAATTACATATGGATGCTTTCGAGCAAAATGCATACGATCTACAATGAAGCCGGCTCTAGTTTCAGTCCCCACAATCAATCTATCAGGATGAAGTTTGTGTAGGGTTTCATATTTATCACCATAATAGTTATAGCCTGCCAAATCCAACTTTTCATATAATCTATTAGTAGCATCTTCATCTTCTTTTATTTGTTTATCTGGATAATTATTTTTATTATTCGAATTTGGAATATTTGCGGCTGCAGACATAAAAATCTTCAAATAATGATTAAAATCTTTTTTCTTATTATCAGGGCTTCGCTTAATGAATTCGTCTTCTGTCAT
This sequence comes from uncultured Lactobacillus sp., assembly GCF_902491705.1. GTDB lineage: Bacteria > Bacillota > Bacilli > Lactobacillales > Lactobacillaceae > Lactobacillus. Next base: position 20,910 of record NZ_CABUIW010000015.1, read on the forward strand.
ATTTAAATAGGGAGTATCTCTCAAATAAGAGGTCAACCAATGGACACTAGGACTTAAAATCGTAAGTCTACTTCTATCATATTTATGTATTTCATCAATGATGGCTTCTCCAACTCTTACACCTTTTAAACTACCTGCTTCTGGAATTTCATTTCCAATTGAATACATTAAAACACTAGGATGATTATATGCATCTTGGACCATTGCCTTAACATCGCCCTTAAAATGTTGCAAAAACTCTTGATTATATGGATTTAATCCTTTCAATCGATACCAATAATCAAACGCTTCGTCCATAACATATAGTCCTACATGATCACATGCCTTCATTAAGCTTCGTGCCATTGGATGATGGGATGATCTTATAGCATTAAATCCACTCTCTTTTAAGATCTTTGCTCGGTGGAATTCTGTAGCTTCATTATTTACTACACCAATCACGCCATTATCGTTATGAATACATCCCCCTTTTAAGAAAACATGCTTTCCGTTTACAAACAAGCCCTTATTAGGAACGATTTTAATTTCCCGAATACCAAATTCAGTACTTTCACTATCAATCAATTTATGATGATCATCAAATAATAAAGCTCTTAATTGATATAAATTTGGATCGTCTGCTGACCATAATTTTGCGTTATCAATAATAATTTCTTTTGAATTAAAGCTACTATTAATCTTATGCTCTGTTGTTTCAGTAAGTAACTTGCCATCTAAATCAAGCACTTGAAATTTAAGTATTCCTGTTCCTTTAACTGAAACAGATGACTTGATTTTAGCTGGATTAATTTCTAATGTAGATACCTGCAAAGTCTGTGGTAATAAATAATTATTTTTACCAACATATAGGTGAACCGGACGATATATTCCTTCACCTGTATACCAACGTCCATGATTTTCTTTTGGAACATCAACGATTACTTCAATTTCATTATTGCCAACATGAAGATATTTACTTAAATTTACAGTAAACGGAGTATAACCATACAGTTTCTTCTTTGCTTCTTGTTTATTAACTAATACCGTAGAATCACAATAAATCCCTTCAAATTCTAGTAGATAATCTTGATTTAAGGCTTCTTCTTTAATATTTAATGTCTTTTTATAAGTACACTTTTTGCCTTCGAATCCTGCTAACAGAAAATATGTTTGCTGATCAGGATTTCGCTTGGTATTAATCATTGCATCAAAAGGTAAATTGATATTTTTTCCCTGATCATTATTGCTTCTATATAAAGTCCAATTTCTATTAAAATCTATTTCTTTCATTGTAGTATCCTCTTATCATTTACTTGCTTCTTCTCTCTTTTCTTTAATAGCTTTTTCAATCTCACTTGATTTCTTATCAAGGGTGTAAAACTTATAAACAAAAGCCGAAACAAGATATACAATTCCTGGAATTAAACTGTAAGATAAACGAATCATCATTTCAGAAGCACCAGAGATACTTGTACCTGCGGAATACCCAACTAATGATAGAAGCAAACCAAAAATACCAGCCCCTAATGCTTGGCCCGCATTAACTGAGAATGTATTAATACTTGAAAGAGTACCTTCTAATCTTGGAATACCTTTATATTCGTTGTAGTCGGCCATTTCAATCAATAACAATGCGATTAAATATGATGGAGGTAATTGTCCAAAACCACAAATAATAGTACCTAATGAAATTAAAGCAATATTACTACCTGCGAAGAAGAGAACCACATAACCAATTGAACCAATTACATATCCCCATAAAATAATTTGCTTAGCTGAAAATTTCTTTAATAACTTAGGCATAAAGATCATCAAAATCAAAGCAAACATTGAGAAGAAAGATGTCACACCCATAAAAGCAATGTCATGTACGATGTATTTAAAGTAATAAATTTGAACACCAAATCCAGCAACAATACTGGTGATAAAATTGGCAATTACTATTACCCAAATATAAGGATCCGTTTTAAAAATCTTAAAAATATCTGCAAAACTAGCTTTTTCTTTATTCTTTTTAGTTTCAATATCAACATTATTGGTTTCTTTAATTGTTAAAAATCTAAGTAGACCAAATACTAATAAAGGAAGAGCAAAAATTGCAATTGTTATTCTCCAACCACGATCAGAAGTAGCTAAGTTTTTCATAAGAATCGGGAAAATAATACTAATAACTACAGAAAATAAAGTAGTAAAAATTCCAGAGAATGAAACCAAAGCGTTATAAGCAGATTTTTCTTTAAAAGCTCTAACTAAGTAAGGCAATCTACTTGCATTTAAAAAGCTTGTAAACACCCCAGCAACAAAGACATACATTAATGCTACCCATACAACTTTAATCGTCATATTCCATTGAGCTGGTGTACTGTACAAAAGCCAAGTACATAGCCATAAGCCAACTAACGATAATTCCCAAGGACGACCTTTACCCATTTTCGTATGAGTACGGTCTACGATTACTCCCGCAACCAATTGAAATAGTGCAGCAAAAATTTTACTACACATAATAATGACACCAACTAAAGCTGCAGACATATTTAATGTATCAGTACAATAAATATTGACATATCCCATTATTAATACATCAGCGGCAACTGACATACTACTGGAATTCCATTTAATTTGTTCTCCAAGAGTGACTTTATTCTTCTGCTTTTCTTTTTTATCATTCATAATTATCTACCAGCTTTCAAATCATCGTTTAATGACCATTCTGAATACCATTTAATTTTTGGATTACCTTCAGAATCAAATATTAAAGGTAACCAAACATATCTTCCATATTTTGTAGGTGTAGGTTGTGAGATAGGACCGTTTATTACTTGATTTCTTTCACTCCCAGTTACACATATGTCTTTATCATATAGTGAGGTCAAAACTTTTCTAATTAGCTCTGCATCCGACCTATTTAAAAGTTTCTCACCTAACCAACGATCAGCTAAAACTATATATTTGTCAGTATCTGGAATATGAAAAACCTTACTAAATTGACTATTAAAACTTGTTAAAGTCTCATCATCAATATAAGGATCGCCTATACTCTTAAATGGTTTATTCCATTTTTCACTTACAGCACAATCTCCTTGATTAGGAACATAATTTGTCATACCACTTGAAAACATGTATTTTTTACCATTATGTTCAAAAACCGCAATGCCTTCTCGGCACATAAATCCTTTTAAGTTCTCATACTGTTTTGTAACTTTTTGTTCAGCTAACGTTAAATCTGAATTAAGCTTCAAAGTAAATACTCCAGCAGATTCTTGTGTAACAAAAAGCCAGCCATTATTATTTTTATCAACTACAATGTCATAATCTCCTACTTTAATATCAAATGGACGATAGTTATCTCTTATTATCTTATATGGTCCTTTAATATTATTAGCTTCAAGAACAACAAAACATGCAGAACTACCAGTGAGTTTAAGCCAACAAATATATTTGCCTTTACTATTCTTAACAATATGTGGTCGATCAATACATTTTTCTGGAAAGAGAGACGAATTTGGATCATTAAGCACGGGATTTATAATAAGGCCTTCATCGTTCCAATTATATAAATCCTTAGATGAATACATTCGAACACCCCAAGTCCAAATTGGAGTATTTGTATCTGTAAATTCTTTATTTTCTCCATACAGGTAATATGTATTTCCAACTTTTATAATTGCTCCAGCATGTGCTTGAATAGGTTCACCTTGCGTATCAGACCATTCTTTTCCTGGACGGAAACTATGATACAGATTTTTCTTTGGCTTTTTACTTTTTTCAATAGCTTTCGCCTCCCGTTCTTTTTCTATCTTTTGATACTGATTTATCTTCCGTTCATATAACTTATTTAAGTAATCTTTACTACTATAGGGCATCAACTCTTCTTTAAGTTTTTCTACATTTTCTTTATTTTCTGTCAACTTAGGGGCCATTTTTAGGACATCATTTAATGACATCCTGACTGATATTGCACTTTGAGCTGACATATCAACCAACCCTGGAAAATGTTTATCAACTATACTTTTAATTTTTGAATCAGTGTTAATTTCAGAAATTAAAAGATCTAATGCTGTACGTTCTTTCATCTTTTTTCTCCTTTCGATCATGGTTTAAATATACAGTTTGTGTAAGCGCTTAAGTTATAATATTTTAACCAGACTTAATTATTTTTAACCTTAGTTGCTAAAAAAATAACGAAGCAACTAGTGCATCGTTATTTTCTTCTAATAAAAAAGAATACATTTATTCAATATTATTTTAGAATCATTTATCTAATTAAATTGATCTAAGTTCCACTGGTCATACCATTTGATTTGCGGCTTATCACCATCAAATGTGATTGGTAACCAAACATATCTCGCCACACTTGTGTTATTCATATCAATATTTTTTAATACACTTTCCCCATAATTAAACTTTTGAGGCTCTGTCATCAATTTTTTTACATCGGTAGAGTAATCATTATAGTTATACTTAACAGCATCTAATAACCAACGATCCGCACAAGCAATATATAAGTCTTTGTCATGAACCTTAAAAACAGAAGATATTTGTGAATGAAAAGAAGTTTTACTTTCATCTCCAACATGTGGATTGCCTAAGTTAATAAATGGACCATGCCAAGTTTTTGCGACAGCGACTTCGGATGGATTAGGCAAATACCCTGTAGTTCCAGAAGTAATTAAATAATGCTTACCACCGCGTTCAAAATATGCTGGTGCTTCTCTCGCTTCAGGAGGTGCCGCATGAACTAAATGAGTACTATAGTATCCAGTTACATTCGTATAATCATCTGTTAAATCTGCACAAATAATCTCTCCATGAACACGTTCAAAATAATAATATGCTTTCCCATCCGGTGCAACGGTTAAATCAAAATCTCCTCCACTCATACCTAGGGGTCGTAAACCTTGACGCACAAGTTTATATGGTCCACCAAAATTTTGGGATACAAAAATTGATTCAGTTTGTGTGAAATCGGCCTCCATTATTTTTACCCAACAAACAAAGTTTTGCGTTTTCTTATTATAGATAATGTGTGGTCGATCAGCCATCTTTTCAGGTGCTAAAACTCCAACTGGATTTAAAAATTTTCCTTCATATTTCCAATTATATAAGTCCTTAGAAGAATAATAATTCATTCCATCTTGCCAAGTTTTATCTTTGCCTGTAGTTTTATCTTTATTTTCTCCATACCAATAGTATCTATCATTAAGATACATAACTGATCCACCATGTGCTTGAATCGGATTACCATCAGTATCTAACCATTCTTTTCCTGGACGTATATTTGTATACATAATAAATTCCTCCATTTATTTCACTTTAGCTACAATAGTTCTGTTTTCTGGATTTATTAAGAATCTATCTTTAGAAATATTAAATGAATCTTCTAACTTAATTTCATTTGAGGCCGTACCAATTTTAATTTGATATTCTCCTGCCTCAATTTTCCATTTATTATTTTCATCAATAAATGATAATTGAGATGGATCGATTTCGACGTTAACCTTCTTTTCTTCTCCGGGTTTAAGAGAAATACGTTTAAATCCAATTAATTGCTGTACCGGGCGCATGACTGTTGCAACTGGATCTGTAGCATATATTTGAGCAACAGTAACACCGGAAATATTACTAGTATTTTTAACTTTAAAACTTAATTTGATTTTTTCATTTGAAGTAAATTCAGTTTTATCCAAACGTAAGTCACTATAAGCAAAAGATGAATATGATAATCCATGACCAAAATAATATCTTGGACTGTATGTTAAATCATGATAACCTTTAAAAATTCCACCTTGATGATCATAACTAGAATTAAACTCATGATTATAAAAAATGGGAACTTGCCCACTATTACGAGCGACCGTAACTGGTAAATGTCCTGATGGATTATTTTTACCTGAAATTGTTCGTGCTATAGCCCATGGACCATATTTAGCTGGACCCCAAGCTTCAATCAGTGCGTCACATACTTGATCGGCTGCATCACTTGAACATGGACGACCATCAAAGTGTACGCCAATTACCGTCTTATGTAATTTGCTCAATTCTTTTAAGAACTCTTCTTGACACTCAGGTAACCCAATATTGGTTGCATCAATTTCTTCTCCCGTAGTAGATGCCGCATTCCACCCATATCTACCACCAAGTGTTACTATAACTACATCTGCCTCTTTAGCTAATTTCAATGCTTTTTCAAAATGTGAAGTATCATTACCTGTATATGGATATCCATAAGCATAATCAATTTTGGCTTTTGGAAACTCTTTTTGTAATTCTTCTAGTAAAGTATGCATATGTGGATATACTTTTCGTGCCAATTCTTCAACTTTAGGATTTTGTTTAGTTACTAAACTACCTGGATAAGTCTTTTGAGCAGAGGAGTTTCTAGCGGGAGCATTTTTATCAACATGGACACCTGCCATTGACATAGAAATACCGATAGAATTTTCTTTCATTGCCATGTATGTATAACCGCCAAACATAGTTATTAATGAATTGGCATGATATCCAATAACTGCTACTTTCTTATGTGACAAGTCTATTGGTAAAGTTTTATCTTTATTTTGTAATAAAATTAATGATTGCTCTGTTAATTTTTTACTGAGTTTTTCACCAGTTTCTTTGCTTAAAAGCCTAAGCAATTTATTAATATTAGGCAGTGGATTTTCAAATAAACCGGCTTTAAATTTTGCTTCTAATATTCTTAAAACTGCTCTATCTAAAATAGATATCGAAATTTTCCCATCTTTGAACTTTTTTAACAATTCATTATTAAATGCTTCGATTGATGGTGCCTCGCTATCTAAACCTGCTTTTAGAGCTCGCTCACCCGCTTCAGTTAAAGAAGCAGCTTGACCTTGAAACTTTTTTAAATTACCAATAGCACCATAATCAGAAATCGTAAAACCATCAAATTTCAGTTGGTCTCTTAATAATTTAGTCAAAATGTCTTTTGATACACCAACAGATTCGCCATTAATAGATGCATATGAACTCATCACACTACCAATTTTGCTATTAGTGATAACTGCTTGAAATGGAGTAGCATATGTTTCCTTTAATTCTCGATCTGTTACCATACTTCTAGCACCATGAATCCCACCTTGGCCACTCATAAATGCAATAAAGTGCTTAGCAGTTGAAAGCATCCCATTATCAATATCTTTTTGAAAACCTTTAACAGCTGCTTGCCCCATAGCTGCTGCTAAGACGGGATCTTCCCCAAATGTTTCTGCTAATCGTCCAAATCTGGGATCTCTACATAAATCAAGTACTGGACTTAGAGCTTGATTAAATCCAAGTGCCCTACCTTCTTGACCAATTTGATGAGTTATTTTTTGTTCCAAGTCTGGATTCCAACTAGATGCCTGCGAAATTCCTTCTGGAACAACTGTCATTCCTGGTGATAAAACTCCACAAAGAGTTTCAACATGCAAAAAAGCTGGAATATGAAACCTACTCTGTTTCATAACGATTCTTTGCTGTTCTTCTATCATATTAGCAACGGCTTCTGGATTAGGCATAACTGTTGCAATTAAATTTGAGATTTCACCAATTCCATTTTTGCAATACTCTTCCATTGGAGTGCTTAATGAAGCAATTTTACTGTAGCATTGGAGTTGAGCAAATTTTTCTTCCGTCGTCATTTTGCTCATTAGTGATCTTGCCCTTCCTTCAGGGGATCTTCTTGAATCTTTATAAATTTCAACCATAAAAATAGCGCCTCCTAAATAGTTTTCAATATGAATTAAACTATTTTGAAACCGCTTACCATGTAATTCTTTTAACCTAAATTATATTTTTTTAACCTCAGTTATCTTTCTCTCATGCTAATAGTTATTACACGTCTTTTTTACCTTTAGTATTAACCCAAACAAGTGGTTGTATTTTTTAAATCAACATGGTATTGTTGCTTACATAAAGTAAGTAAAATACAAAAAATGAAACAAGGAGGCATTATTATGAATGTAGAATTAGGAATTTCAAGTTTTGGTGAAACTACTCCATTAGAGTCAACTGGCAAAGCTATTAGTCATCCACAAAGAATCAAAGATCTGTTAGACGAAATTACATTAGCTGATAAAGTTGGCGTCGATGTTTTCGCAATCGGTGAACATCACCGTAAGGATTTCGCGGTTTCAGCTCCAGAAATCGTTTTAGCAATGGCAGCATCAAAAACTAAGAGGATTCACCTTTCAAGCGCCACTACTAACCTGCCAACTATCGATCCGATCCGTGTTTATGAACAATACGCAACAATTGCTTCAGCATATCCTGGCAGAGTTGAAATTATGGCTGGACGTGGCTCCTTCACTGAAGCATTTGATATTTTTGGCTATGATCTAAATGATTATGATGCACTGTTTGAAGAAAAATTAAAATTATTACTCGAAATAAACAAACAAGAAATTGTAGATTGGCCTGGTGGTAAATATACTCCTAAGCTTGATCACAAAGGAATCTGCCCTCGTCCTGAAAAGCCATTATCAATTTCACTGGCAACTGGTGGCAATCCCGAATCAACTATTCGTGCAGCAGAACTAGGATTACCAATCGTTTATGCATTAATCGGCGGAAAGATTGATACTTTTGCCCCACTTCTCAAGCTTTACCGCGCAGTAAACGATAAATTGGGCCACAATCCTGAACAAACACCTATCGCTGCTCACTCATGGGGCTGGCTCGAAGAAGATAATGAAAAAGCAATTAAAGACTACTATTATCCTGTTAAATATCTAACTGATGCCATTAGTAAAGAGCGTGAACAATGGCAAGAATTGCCATATGATCAGTATATGGATATGGTAGCCGACGATGGCGTAATCTTTGCTGGCGATAGTGAACATGTAGCAAATAAGATAATCAAGATGATGGAAACACTTAATTTGCAAAGATTTTACTTGCATCTTCCAGTTGCTTCAATGCCTCATGACGAAGTGATGAAAGCAATTGAAATTTATGGAACGGAAGTCATTCCTAAGGTTAAGAAGTACTTTGCTGAAAAAGAATCAAAGAAAAATTTTCTAAAGCGTTTTACTTTTAAGTGGAAGAAATAAGACTGTATACAAAATAAACTCACCTATTTAGAAATAGATGAGCTTATTTTTATATACCTATTTAGCCATATGTTTTCTAAAGAATTCTGCTTCTTCGTCATTAGCCTCTTTTGCCAAATCATCTTTTTGATTAATCAAGAAAACATGTGGCTCTGGATGGTCTTCATCACCCCAAGATTTTTGAATAACTTCGACACCCTTTGCTCTCAAAAAGCCATCTAGTCGTACAGCACAATCATGAATCATATCCTCATTAGCTGTTGAAATAAATGTTGGTAAGAAGTCCTTGGTAATATACTTTTCGACATCTAATAAATCAAGTTTATTTTTATCTGTCATCACTTCTGGCTTAAAGTAAGCAACTAGTGGCCCGCCAATCATGCCCTTATCAAGAATAAAAGTTGCAGGACTATTTAAAGCAACTGCTCTAAACTTTAAATCAGTTAGCGTGTAACCAAACTTTTCACGATATTCTGGATTGGTCAAGATGGTAGTATATTGCTCGGCCATTTGACCACCAGCTGAATCCCCAATCAAGAAGACATTGTTTTTATCAAGATTGTATTCGTCAGCATGATCAGCTACCCAGTGAATATATTGATCAACTTGATCCAATTCCTCTGGGAATGTTGATTCTGGTCCTAAGATATAGTTAGGATTTACAAAAGCAAAGCCACGTTTTGCCATTCCTAAGCCATAGAATTGGTAAGTTTCTTTGGTACCATAGACCCAGCCACCGCCGTGAATATTAATAATAGTAGGAATCTTGCCTTCAACATTTTTAGGAATATACAAATCAAGCAAGTTCCATCTAGGATCTTTACCATATTGAAGATCATTGATTCTTTTTACTTCTGGAATATCATGTGGCAATCCACTATCGCGTTTGTCGTCATCCTTTTTCCAGTCGGTTCTCATCTTTTTAACGGCATCTAAGACTTTTTGATCAACCATAATTCTTTTCTCTCTTTCGTTTTAATCGTTATTTTCAGATCCAATAAATGATTGGTGAACGCGTAACCAAAAGGCAGGTTTTCTGAAGTTTACAAAGTAAGCTGATTTTGGAGAAACAACATATCTAATCTCCTTAATCGGAGATTTATGCTTAAATTCTTTTCCGTCCACACCAATGAAATAATAATCTTCCAGTCCAGGCTTAGGAATAACAGTGATTGATTCCCTATCACCTAGCACAATTGAAGAAGAAATCGTCCGATAGACTTGATTATTGATCGATGACATTTCAGACATTTGAATTGCTCTCAGAGTAGGACTAACAATTGCACCACCTAATGATTTGTTATAAGCAGTTGAACCGGTTGGAGTAGATACACAAAGCCCATCGCCGTTGAACTTTTCAAACAAATCTTTATTGATATAAACATCAGCCTTAATAGTTTGAATGCTTCTTCTAAAAGTTATTTCGTTTAAAGCAGTCAGAATCAATTTTTTACCATTTTCTAGAGTAACGGTTGCTTGAACCAATGGATCAGGAGTCATAGGAATCTTAGGCTGACTTAAAGTACTGATTATTTTCTCAATTGGAAGATCATGCCATGTGTAAAAGCCAAGATGACCAGTGTGAAGGCCGAGAAAGCCTACATGATCAATCAAATTAAAGTATTTGTGAAAGGCTGACATTAACGTGCCATCCCCACCTATGGAAATGACAATATCAGGATTATCATTATCAATTTTTAAAGCATCAGAAGCTATGATTGCTTGATGCAGCTTTTTATATACATTTTGAGTTTCTTCTTTGTTATTGGCAACAATAGCAATTTTAGTCATAAAAAGGCCTCCTATTATTTAATTTTACAACTAATCGATTATAGCGGCTTAGATTCCAACATTATTAACACTTTGGGGAAGGATTTTTCCAATCATTCTCTTATTAATTGATTCAACCTTTATCACCATGTACAATCTAAAATATAAATATGATGAAACGGAATGTTGCTAAATGAATTCAACTCAAATCAACTGCATCATTAAATTAGGCGAAACTGGCAGTATTACAGATTGCGAAATAAGTGCAACGTCAAATGAAGGAATTAGTATCATGCCATCATTTGCCCAAAATAAAAGAAATGAATATTTAGCATACTTTCCCAATATAATAAGAAATTTACAAAAAGCTATAAATTTAACGTTAAAAAATGAAAGATAAACTTATTGAATTGCATCACTTAAATCATATAGTATAGATATCTGTATTTTTACCTAAAAAGCCAAGATCCACGCAAAAAACGTGAGTCTTGGCTTTTAAATTTCAATTATTCAGCTAAACACTGTTTAATGAATTGATCATAAATATCTGTCATTCTTTGATCGTAAAATGCATTATTACCGTGATTTGCACTATCAATTAAATAAAGACGTACTGGTTTACCTGCTTTTTTCAAAGCATGATATAGTTCGATACTTTCCTTATCAGATACCGTTGTATCTCCTGTTCCGTGAGTAATCAACATTGCAGGGAAATCTTCATTAACATAAGTTTTTGAATTTGCGGCCTCTGTTTCTTCCAAATGGTCCATAATATTGAAGCCCATTTCACTGCCTTCTGGTGTATTCAAATCGTGACTTTCTCCAGTGTTTGGAAAGCCGCCTTTCATTGATAAATCTACAGCACCATAAAGATCAATAATACCTTTAACTTCAACTGATTCATCATTAATTGGTTTATCAAACTTATCTGTCTTTGCGGTCATGCCGGCTACGGTAGCAACCTGACCACCAGATGAGTCGCCCATAATAATGAAGTTATCTTTTTGAATAAAGTACTTCTTTGCATTTGCTCTTAAAAAGCGAATAGCATTTTTAGCATCAATAATTGGAGCTGGAAAATGGTAACCTGCTTCATAATCACGATATTGCACGATAGCAATGACATAACCTTTGGCTGCTAATTGCTTTAAATCATCAACTCTGCGATAAATGTTTTGTTTAGCCCAATGACTGCCTTGAACAAAGACAATACATGGAAAAGTTTGATCCGGCTTATTGTAAATATTAGGTTGCAAAATTTGCAGAACTAATTCTTTACCGTAATTTTCATAAGGAACATCGGGAATATATTGCACACCAATTTCGTCACCATCTAAATCAAAATGAGTTACTGTATTTTCACTAGTTAAATCAATTTCTTTCATAATCCAGTCCCCTTTCTTCTCTACACTTATTAATTATAAATGTCTTTTTTAAAAAGTATGTAAACCTTTTGGCATATTAAGTTGACGAATTGGAACATTCAAAGTCATTTTTCTATTTTAAATAAGCTTTTATAATTAAGGAAAGAATTTATTTTACTTTGCTTATACTGCACTAGAATACTAGTAGTAATATCACTATATTCATGAACTATTCCTCAGAGAACAAAACTATGAAAAAAACAAATATCACTTTAAATCAACTTTATGACATCATGTATGACAATATGGACCCAACCGGTTGGTGGCCAGGCCGCTCAGACTGGGAAATTATCTGGTCAACTGTTTTAGTGCAGAACACTAATTGGAAAAATGTTGCCCAAGCATTAAAGACACTCTATCGTGATTCGAAATTTTTGCCACAAAACATCCTCAAAATGAGTGACGAAGAGTTGGCTAACTCCATTAGAGCAGCTGGGTTCTACACTCGAAAAGTGAAAACTATTAAGAATCTTGCTAATTACTTTAAGTCCTATGACTACGACTTGGAGTTAATGCAAGAATTGCCTAAAGCAAGACTGCGAAAAGAATTACTTGCAATCAGCGGAATTGGGCCTGAAACAGCCGATGTCATTCTAATGTATGGCTTAAGAAAAGGTGAATTTGTTGTTGACCTTTATTCAAGACGACTCTTCTCATGCCTTGGCTGGGATATTCCTAATTACGAGAAAGCAAAAAAGATAATTGAGAGTAATCTGACTGACTTCACCCTAAGAAGCTATCAGAACTTTCATGCAATGATTGATACCTTTAATCAAGAATATAAATTGCCACAAGATTTTGAAAAGTCTTTTTTGAAGGATTATCAGATAATTATTCCTAGTTATTAGACATTGCTAGTCTAAATCATCTGACTCATCTGATGAACTATCATCATTTTTATTATCTACCCAATAACTTTCACGCAAATATTTCAATGGAAATGGCAATACTGTCAATTCAGCATATTTTACTTCTGGCACTAACATCATCTTCATTAGATTAAACATATCCTGATTAGACAATTGAGTCTGTTCTTCTGAAGAAATACATTTAATCTTTCTAACATGACTAGCCTTATTTACGGTAGTATTCAAGCCTTTGCCGATTTTACCAACAACATAGTAGAAATTATTATTCTCTTTCCAATAGCTAATATTAGTTAAGCCGCTTATATATTGATCCAAATGTTTAATATTTCGTACTGTTACATCATTATCCAAGCGATCATTTTTAAGATCCTCATATAAACAGGCATTAGGTAATGTATAGTCATTAAGTCTAGAAATCGTATAATAAAGTCCTTTATACTTAATGACCATTTCAACATCTGAAGGTTTTCTCAACATTTCTGCAACTTTAGGTTCATTAAATGGTGTTAAATCTTTAACTTCAAAATGTTTTTGATCAGTAAATCTTATTTCGTAAATTGATTCTAATAGATACGGTGATTCTGATGAATAAAAACCTGTGTAAAATGTCATTTTCTGAGCTGTTTCATTAGCAGAAAGCAGAGTTAGTTCTTTTTCTCTCAAATCATATTTAATAATCAGTTGATTAATCAGATTATAAAGCAATGATTCTAATGCTTTGTCAGATTTAGCATTTTTAATATTTTCTACAGTTACATGTTGAGTAGCAACTGGTCTTTCCTTTTGATAAGGATCTGCATCGATACTTTTATCTTTCTTTTTTATTGCGTTATAGCTAGCTTTGTCATTGATCAATGAAATTACTAGATCATCATTTTGAGGCTCTTCAGTATTTACTTGTACTTTTAAGTTATACTTTTTAAATTTTTTTGCCAGTTCCTTAAGATGATGCTCTTTTACATCAACAGCATCAAGAGTATCATCAACCAAAATAATTCGATGTTCTTGGGTAAGGTTGGACAAATGTTGTTTAAAGCTTTCTACATATTTAGAACTGTTCCACTCTTTACCGTCATCTCCGATGAATTGACATCTTTTTGCTTCTATTTCTTTGAACTTCAAAGGCGTAAAATATTTTGAAAACTGTTCATTAAAACTATCAAGAATATAATATGCCATTCCTGACTTAGTTTTAATAAAGGCATTATAACGATTTTTACCACCGAATAATTGATCGGTTTCTTTGTGGTCCTTATAAAAATTAGTAATTTTAGGTTTATCACCTTTTATAAGCGGTGCATTTATAAATAAATTAGCTTGATTATCAGTCTTATCTACACCCGTCATCATTGCCTTAGATAAATCTATATTATAAAGATCTTTATTTCTCAACCTTTTGTCAGTGGCAGGATTGTTAAATAGCTTCATATTAGTAAAAAACGTTGTCTTAATGTTTAAATTCAAGTTAGGATTTAACAAAGGCTCATCTAAATTCATAATCTTTTGTTTATTATGAATTTGCTTTAAATTAGGATAGAAAAAGCGACGATTAGTGCGTCCTGATCCCTTTAATAAGCGATCATCCTGCAAACGATTAAGAAACAATTTTACTAAAATCACCTTAGGTAATTCTTCTAAGTCTGATGCAGACAATTTAGTAGTTTTAGAAATTAAATCGCTTTGATTTTGCAATAAATTTTGCAGCTCTAAAGATTTAAACGCATCCTTCTTGCATAGTAGATACAATTCTTTTTGATAATAAGTCAAAGTTAACAGTGCATCCCTCTTAGCTTCAAGATTAACTAACCTTGCATACTTTGGTGCGTAATCTTTATCAGGATCATAATTTACTTTAAAGACATCGTAATCAGACGCAATATTGTCGTATTTTACTTTTACAGTTGGGTTTATTTGACCTAATGTTATTCTCGTCATATTGTTTACATTCTCCCCACTTTGTTTTCTATTTCTTCGATTACTTTTTCATTTAATGTGCCGTTATGGCTGAACAAGGCTGGATAATACGTGATTTTATCTTGTCTATGAACTGGATATTCCACGTTTTCCCAGTCATACAGGTTGACAATGAGTACCTGAATTTCATTTTTTCCATCCTCCAAACGTTCAATCTTTCCCATTTCTTTTTGATCAAATTCACCTTGTGAAGCAATATATGCCTTTTTATGTGAATCATAATTCTTAACGTCAACGTAAGTAATCTTGCCTGGTTTCTGGAAAAATCCATCCATTAATTCAAAATGATTTTTACTTAATTCTTCCATCTCATGCCAAGGCAAATGATACTTTTCAGCCACTAAGGTAAATATCTTTTCACCAATAATCCCTTTATAAAGATTGTTAAAAGCAGTAGGTGTTACCAAATATTTATGTGGCTCAGAAAGATCTGTCATATAACCTAAATCAGCTAGCTTATTTTTTAGCCATCTATTCTTGGCAAATATCTTCTTTAACATTTCATTATATTGACTAAAGTCTAGCAATTTTGTTGCTTGTTCTGTTTTATCTAAGCTCAATCCAGTCAGATTAACAAAATCATTATCACTAAAACTGTAGTAATACTTATTTGTTAGTTTATCAAAAGTGCAATAAAAATTAGCTAGCATTGGCATCTGATTCACTATCATGTCAGTATCCAAATCATCAAGTTGCGGATGAGCACCAATATATTCACGAACTTCTACCCATTGCTTTCGCATCTTTTCATTAGTATGTGATAAATTATGTGCAAAGTCCCTAATAAATTTATTGCAATTATTTATCTCTACTAAGGATTTAACCTCTCTAGGTTTAATTCTCTTACTTTGACCTAATTTATCTAAAATCTGTCTCATTAGGCCGGTTACACGATGAGTAGGCTTAATAGTTAATAGACACTTTTCAGAATCTTCAGTTAAAAATACGTACATATTCTTGTTTTTCCAATTAGTACGCATCATTCTTCCTAAGGCTTGCTCTAATATAACTTCTTCATTGACTAAAACTGGATAGCTATCTCTATTTATTAATAACTTGCCTTGAGTAAAGTACGTACTAATAAGCTTGTATGCTTCAAGAAGAGTAACGTCACCATGATTAACTAAGCCATCTACTTCACTTAAAACATGAAGAGTTTCATTAGCACAGTTTTCCCCATCAAAATTATGACCGTGATTTAAGTGTGTTGGTCTTTCTAGATATACGCCATCAAGGTCTTTTTCTTTTCCTTGTCGACTTGAATTTATATTTACAAGTTGTGGACTATCCTTCAATGTTTTACTAATTGTGTATTGTAAATTAACTCCACGATTAAGGCTGTTGTATGTAGTTAATAAGATTCCAAACTGTCCTTGAGACCACTTATCTCTTACATCCTCAATCTTTTCACTATTGCTGGCATAAATTGGATATATCTTTTCAGCATATTCAGACAAATCAGCTTCTTCCAAAAGATGGTTAATAAATTCTAGTTTGTTATCATCTATTTTGGCATTTCGATAAATGATAAAGGATTGTAATGAGTGATCTTCTTTATGCAATTTACACATCTTGATGATCACTTTAAAAAGATTCAGGTCTCTTGAAAGATGGAAGTCTCTATCTTTTTCTTCTTTAACAGGAAACTTGTTCAAATATTCAGTGTATAAATTCTTATCACTGTCTTTACCTATTAATTCGGCAAAATATTCTTTTTTATTTAACTTATCTAGCTTATATCCTAAGATCTCTGTATCGACTTTTACTTTACTGTTGAATTGCTCAATTTGACGCTCATTTTCCTTATCCAGCATTTCATCATTAAGAACTTTGTAATGTTTTACATTTAGTTCTAACCATCTTAGATCAAAGTTACTTAAAACCGAATCGTTTTCACTAGTTCCACTAATTAAAAATACTCGCCACTTATTAGCCATTTTTTGTAAGAAGTCTTCGGCTGAATACTTTTCTGCATATAGATAGACCTTAGAACGCATACTTTCGCTGCGATTACTATCGACTTTAACATAAGAGTACCCTTTGCTATAGTGTGAATCATCAACTGAAAAATTAGCCTTTAATCCTGGAATTCTTTCTGCATCCCTCTTGCTATCAAACACATCAAGCAAATAATGCTGCAGATAGCGGTCTTCTCTTCTAGTAGTAGGAATTAGTGTATTTAAAACATAGAGCACTTTTTCACTATTATCTTCAGTCGGATTAAGTTTATTCTGATTATAATAAGCATCAGCGAAAGTATACATTCGCTTAATAAACATGGAGATGGCTTTTCTAACGTCCTTCAATAATTTACTTAGTTTCCAATAATTCTCGCCGTCTTTTAAATTGCTTTTCTTAGTAATCAAATTAATATTTTGATCTTTTTTAAAAGTTACTACCAAGTCATTTTTACCACTTTGAGCATAAATATTTTCCTCACCAAAATTAAAGATCATTGGCGCTTTATTATCATCAATCTTATCGTCAAGTTCAAAAATTACCTGTAGATGATATCTTTGCTCAATTTTATCTAATCGTCTTTTTACAGATTTTAAAATTTCCTTAGCACCTTTAGTATCTAAAAATTCAATAGGTAATTTATCCAAATCAAGCGCATCCTTAATACGCTCAAAGACTGTAATTAAATCTTCAGGCCTATTATCATTTCCGGCAACTTGGTTAATTAAGTAACTAGTCCAATCTTTTTTCACTGCATCAGATTCATCAATGAACAAATTAACTTGATACTTATTATCACTCCTTTTATCTAAGACCTTCCAAAATTCTTTAGAGTAGCCATAAAAAGTTCGATAACCTGTAATTAATTTGATATCCGTCATCACCAAACAAGTTTTATTGGTGATTCTTACATCTGGAAAAAGCTTTTCATACCATGGCAAATCCGCTAACAATTGTGAAGTTCTTTCATCATCACTCGTATGTTCTTTTTTAAATTCCGGATTATTATCAAAAAATTCCATACCGATTACATGCTTAATAGTGTAAATCTTCTCTTGTAAAGATTGAGGAAGATTGGTTAATCTACATGATTTAAAGGCACAAGCACTAAAATATTCATAAGAAATATCCGTCAATAGTTTTAATGTCTTCGGATATTTTTTATCTTTTGCAATATGCTTAATATGAGCTGTAAAAGCTGCTTGATTATCTAATAGATGGTGTGATTTTAATGCTTCGTCAGTAACTGGAGCTATTTTATTTATAAAGTCGACGACCTGCTCTGGAACTGAATGAAGTGAGACCCAAAAGTTAGACACTTTTGGGTCTTTTATTATGACTAAATTTAATAAAGAACAA
>NZ_CABUIW010000016.1 GCF_902491705.1 uncultured Lactobacillus sp.
GCTCAAGCTATAGAGGAATATATCAAATACTATAACGAAGAAAGGATAAAGAGCAGATTAAAAGGCTTAACTCCGAAAGAATATCGGAATCAAGCCTCTATTAATCCTATGTTTTAAAATGTCTACTTTTTAGGTCCCACTTCAAATCAACTGAGGAATAAATTTTTATTTTAGTTTTGATTTATGCGACTTTCTTTTCTTGATTAGATTAAATATCCATCCAATAAAAAAGAAAAGGCTGATCAACACAAATTGTGTATCAATAGAATAGGCGAACCATTTAAAATTAAAAACTAAAGTCATAGCCAACCAAACGCAGTAAATTGCTTCGATTGGCAAAATTATGCGATTGATTTTCCGATTCTTTAGAATTGCGTGATAAATATCATGATTATGCATAAAATTCACCCACTTAAAACCTAAATTTATAACTCAGATCACTATGTGATTATTAATCGATTTAATTTTTTTGTCTTTCTTTTTTTATAAAAGAAATGTAGTTTCATATATGAAATTAATGAGGCAATCTTTGAGCTAAGTTAGTTAAACCATATGTGACTAAAATATTTTTTATTTCTTCAGCTTGGTTAAAGTCAGATTCGAATAAATATTTATAATATTTGATCAAAAACTGGTATGTAAATAATTCAGGTATTTTTGGTAATTTATCTAAAAGATTAAATGCTTTTTGAGCTACTGACTTATTTTTATTTTGATAACAAATATATAAATAGTTAATACAAATACCGGCAACTCTATCTTGAGTTAAGAAATCTTGATCTCGAATATCTTGATATCGTTTAAATATCGAATTTATTAGTAAAGAAATTTGATCAAAGTCAAATACTAACATTGATTGCTCTAAAAGATGGAGAGTAGTCGGACTTTCTGTCCAATTATCACGTTTTATAAATTCATTTATAATTTGTTTTTTGAACTTAGGCTCAAGCTGATTTTCTTTCTTTTCTAAATAAATTAATGCAAGATTCGTTCTTAACTTAAGATCTGTAGCATTGTGTAATTTGTTTATTTTGTTAAGCAGCTTTTTTAATTCGTCTATGTTGTTATCATAGTATGCTGCCATTACTTGTTGTGACAGTATAGTTTGTAAATTTCCTTCGTCATCATTATTGTAATCTGGTAAAATCTTGATAATAAAATCACTTACATTAATGTGATTAAAGGTGAGTAAAAGAAGAGCAGTTGATAAATTAATTTCTTGTGTTCCTTTTTCTATTCGAGAATATTGTGCTGCAGAAATAATATCTCCAATAAATTCTTTTTGTGATAATCCAATTTCTTGTCTGTAGTTTCGTAATGCTTCTGATATTTTCATAATGTACTTTTAAGTAAAAAAATAGGCTCTCATCTACTGCCTACTTGACAGGGAATGTATCACAAGAGCCTATTTGATTTAGTTTTAATCTTTCTTTTCTCTAAAGAAGATAACTTCCTTAGAAGCTACAAATGGACCAGATGACTTGTAAACTTTCAATCTGATAGCTTTAGCAGCCACGTCACGCAATCCAACAACCTTATTCTTACTGTCGGACTTCCAAGTGAGACGTTCACCATATGGCTTAAAGTTGATTCCATCTGCAGAGGTTTCAACACTAACTTCTACTGGATCACCTTGATGGTCGATCTTTCTAGGTACCCAAACCATTCGACTTAAGTGTTCTAATTGATTGAACTTGAAGTTTAATTCAAGTGGTTCATCTTCACTTACGCCATTAACCGTTTCCCATTCGCTGGCTAATTTCAAATCAGTCAAATATGTAAGTGGGTGATCTTTTTGACTAGTTAAATTGCTAGTAGTCTTGATGTCGCTAATTGCGTAATTCATTGGATCAGGTTTAGTAATTGCGCCAAATGGATCTGACCATTCAGAAACCTTATTGCCTGCCACATAACGTAAACGTAGAGTGTAGCGCGTATTTGGCACTAGTTCATGGAAAGTGAATGAACTGCCATCAATGCCGTCATGCAAAATACCATTAACTTCAATTTGTACCTTATCAGTCAATTGTGGCCAAACAACTGTTAATGAGTGTGAACTAATCTTATCAGGATCGACCATTGGCTGCTTTGGTGAACGAAGTAATGAGTCAGTAATTGCGTGAACCAAAGTTTCGTTACCATATCTAAAGTTGCGAATAGTAATTTCAATCTTAGAATCAGTAATGTCACGCTTAGCTAACTTAATTTGCAAAGCAGTTTGCTTCTTTTCTTGGTATTGATCAAATTCAGGTAGCCAGCTGTAATTAGTATTAAAGAAGAAGCCTTCTTTTGCATGCGCAAAAGTATCAACTGTGCCGTACTCTTGCATGTTAACAACTTGATCATTAATTTTTACAGTTAAGCCATCAGGATAGCTGTCACACATAATGTTCAAATTGGTTGTATTTTCTGTTTGGAAAGTACTGAAATCACCTTGAGTTGGATCAATTGTGATAGTTAACTTGCTTGCTTCAAGATCGCTGCTGATTTGAGTGGATACATGATTTCTTGAATAGTCGTTATATCCATTGTCATCATAAGTAACCATCTTGCTGTGGCCTTGTGGGTAAAGGACGTAGTTGCGTTCACCCAAGTCAAAGATTGAGCCGCCACGAACAAAGACTGGTAAATGCCATGATGGGTAAGATTGCTTGTTATAAACGCGGCCACCTAAATATTTCTTGCCGTCGAACAAATCAACCCACATTGTGCGGTGATTTGGCAAATACAAGTTATCTTTTCTTGAATTGCCATTGCCATCTTCACGACCATTAACAATTGGTGAGATGAGCAAGTTAGGACCAAGCATAAATTCGTGTCCTACTTGAGGTGTGTAGTTAATTTGTTCATGTGGGAATTCCAAGAACAATGGGCGCATGATTGGTTCGCCAACTTGTGCACGATAAATAAGGGTGTACATGTAGGTTTGAAGTTGCTCACGTAGTTTCAAGTATGCTCGATTAATTTGAGTCATCTTGTTGTTGTAAGCAAATGGCGTCTTACTGAATTTGCCTTGGTCATCTAAATTGAAGAGCAGAGGTGTGAATGCTTTCCATTCAAAATCGCGAATACTGATTTGAGCATTACCGCCGCCAGCTGTTCCGTCTACTGCGCTACCAATTAATGGTTGACCTGAAAGACCAGATCCCAAGAAGCCAGCAACTTGAGTTGGAATATTTTCCCAATTGCCGCCAATATCACCAAAGGCCAAGATAGTTCTGCTTTGGCTACCAACAATTCCTGTATTTGAAAAAATAAGTGGACGCTTGCGCTTCAAATTATCACGCAAGATGATTGAGTCATTCTTTAAGACTTTAGGATTGCTGCTGGTAGTTTGAATAAAAGTAGTATCTGGTGCAGTCTTAGGAGTTTCATCCCCGCTCCAAACACCAGCATTAACATCACGGCTAGAAGCATAATCGCTAAAGCTGGTCATTGCTTCAGGGTTAACATCTTGAATTTCGTAGTTAGGCACAATCCAGCTTAACTTGAAATGCTCTTTTTCATAGCGGTCGACCATTGCACGAGCTGAGAATTGATATTCTTCTTCGCCGTTTAATGAAGCCTTGCCGTTAGCATCTTCTGGGTTGGTAGTTCTAGTGTAGTAGTTGCCATCTTCAAAGACAGTGGCGTTTCTTTCTTTAGCTTCACCAGGTTGCCAAAGGGTAGTCAAGAAGTTACCAACGTGACCTAAACCTAAAGCATACTTAGGTGGCATTAATGGCTTACCAGTTAAAGTGTAGTATTTAGCCAAAATATCTTTAGGAGAATTACCTAAAAGATAGAAGGTATCAAAGACGTTAGTATCATGCTTTAAGATAGTCGCATCTTTTTCAGTTTTACCAAAGTCGTAAGTGCCAGTTGCTTCAGTGTTACGCAATTCGCCAAAGCCAGAGTTAGCCCAAAAGAATGGAATTTGGCTTAATACGCCGCCTTTACCCGTAATCTTGTCACGCTTGATTTCGATGATTTTACCTTTGTGGCTGAAGTAACCATTTTGCATCCCGCCACCAAAATAAAATTCATTCTTGTGTTGCTTCAAAATTTCAGTTGTTTGATTTTGATCTAATTCAAGTGGACTAAGTTGCATTACACGATTACGGTGTAAAGTTTCATCAAAAATATTCATGATGGCTGGCTTTTGCTGGAAAATAAGCTGGTAATTGCCAGATTGAATAATCAATGAATCACTAGTAGCCTTAGGCTTGGACTTTTCAAAGTAACTATTATCAAATTGAGCCAGGTCAACAAAAGAGGAGTGATTCTCATCAAAATTCTTAGCAGGATCAAGGAAATAACGGAATATTCCTTCAGCTAAAATATAAAGACGAGCAACTTCTCCGGTGGAATAATGGAGTTCATAATAATGATCACGTTTATTAGCACCGATAAGCTGACCTAATTGGTGTCTTTCTATTTGAGTATTTTGTGTCATATTGCTTTCTTCCTAATTTAACTTGTTACCATATATTATAACGAAAAAATGTGAAACTTTTTGTGTAATTGTATTAAAACTGGTATTGACCAATTTTATCAGATATAATAAAAGTATTGAAAGCGATTATTAGTTAAAAAAGAGAGAAGAATACATATGACTTATTACATTCATGCAGACAAGTTTTTCTTAGAAAATAGAACAGAAAATGGTGGTTATCTTGAGGTTCAAGATGATGGCAAGTTTGGTTTCTTCTATCCAGAAAATAAGAAGCCAGAGGGTAAGATTGTTGACTACAAAGGTAAGTGGGTTGCTCCTGGTTTAGTTGATACTCACATTCACGGCTCTTTGAAAGAAGATGTAATGAAGAGTGACTGGAAAGGAATCAACAAGATTTCTGAAGGTCTTCTTAGTGCAGGTGTAACTTCATGGCTTCCAACTACAATTACTGCAAGCAGTGACACTTTAACTAGAATTTGTAAGATGTTTGCAGCCCACAAGGGTGAAGAAACTGGTGCTAAGATTCAAGGTATTCACTTTGAAGGACCTTTCTTTACTGAAGAACACGCTGGTGCTGAAAACCCTAAGTACATGATTGATCCAGATATCAATGTCTTTAATAAGTGGTTAGAAGCTTCAGATGGCATGCTTTGCAAGATTTCTATGGCTCCTGAAAGAAAAGGTTCAAAGGAATTTATTCGTGAAGCTGTTAAAGAAGGTATCGTAATTGCATTAGGTCACTCAAGTGCAACTTTTGAAGAAGCAGTTGAAGGCGTTGAAGCTGGTGCAACGATGTTTACTCACACTTATAACGGGATGCCAGATCCAAGCCACCACACTCCATCAATTTCTAATGCAGCCATGGCTTTGAACAACGTAACTGATGAATTGATTTGTGATGGTCACCACGTTCAACCATCAATGGCTAAGGCTTTGATTAACGCAGTTGGTCCAGAACATATTGCTTTGATCACTGACTGTATGGAAGCTGGTATGATGCCAGATGGCGACTACATGCTTGGGGAACTTCCAGTATACGTAAAAGATGGTATGGCTCGTCTTAAGGATGGCGACAACTTAGCTGGTTCAATTTTGCAATTGAAGCAAGCTATTAAGAATGTTGTTGATTGGAACATCGTAACTCCAGAAAAGGCAGTAATGATGGCTAGTTATGTTCCTGCTAAGAGCGCACACATTTTGGACAAGTGCGGTACGATTGCTCCAGATAAGGATGCTGACTTCTTAATCTTGAATCCTGATATGACTTTGAGCGAAACTTACATGAACGGTAAATCAAGATACAAGGCTTAATAAGCATAAAAAATAGCGTTAGAAAATTAACGCTATTTTTTATAATTATTTTTATGTAAGCGCTTTTAATTTTGGGAGAGCTGTGGTATATTATGAGTGTAAAGAAAATATTACTAATCCAAGAAAGGTTTGTGATACCAATGGGCATCGTAAATTGAACAGTAATATTTCACCAAGTGGCGAATAATTTATAAAAGAGGCTCGAGGACCTATATGGCGAGCATAAAATAAGAAAATTTGGCTGTCACTTGAAGAATGTATAATGTAATCTGTATGTAGAAAGAATTTATACATGACAAACTTTAGTAAAAAATGACCCTTAGCAATACATGTGAAATTGCTAAGGGTCATTTATTTTGCGTTTTTTTCTAATTAATATACAGCACCATCATAGAAGCTGAAGCGAGGCTTGTTGAAGTCGAAGTCCTTCAATTCGCTGATCTTAATTGCGCTATCGCAAACACCCCAACTCATTAAGTTGATTGGCTTACCATAATCTTCATCAGGAATAACAAGCAAGATGTATTTACCTTGTGATAATGCATAGCCAAGTTCCATACCAAGACCTACGTCTTCTTCATCAGGTAAATATACACCAAGCATAATGTCTGAAGACTTAATACCAACTAAGTCATTGTGGTAAGTTGCAGATGCCCATTCAATATCGTGTAAGTATTCAGGGTGTTCATCAACGCGAATGCCCTTGTATTGATTTTGAAGAGGCACGTAGCTGTTTTCCAAATCAACAGTAGGGTTTTGCTTTAAAGCTTCCATTGCTTCCTTGTAAGCTTTATTTTGCTTTTCATTGAACCAACCAGCACCAAAATATAAAGTTTTTGTCTTTGCCATATATTTTTTCTCCCTTAAAAAATCTTTTAGTTTAACTTTAACATCTTTTGGGTTGAAAAAAACGTCTTGTTAACTTAAGGTGAAAATGTTAGTTCCACATTAGGAAGGAAATTTCTATGACTAATTCTAAAAATCTTTTCGTGCCTGATGCAGTATTTGTGCTAGATCAAGAAAATCAAGATCAAGTCCTTAAAAAAGTTTATGATAAGCTGCTTGAATTGGGGTATGTAAAAGGCGACTTTTTATCACATATCATTGAACGTGAACACAATTTTCCAACTGGATTAGATACTTCTACTTTAGGTAAAAATATTCCAAATATTGCCATCCCTCACACAGAAGGCGATTTCGTCAATACTCGTTTGATCGTTCCTGTTGCCCTAAAGAATCCAGTTGTTTTTCATAATATGATTAAGCCGACCGAAGCACTTGAAGTGAAGTTTTTGTTCATGCTTTTAGGCAATAATCCAGATGGACAAGCTAGTCTGCTTGCAAGCGTAATGCGCTTTTTGGCTGATACACCAGAAAATGAATTAAGAGAAGTATTTAACTTCACTGATTCTCACGCAATCTATGAATTCTTAGAACAAAAATTTTAAAAAAGACGCCGCTTAACTTTTAACTTTGAAGAGGTATAGGGCGACATTCCATAGTTTTTTATAATATTTTCACCGCTCTTAAAGCGGGCCGCACAAGGAGCTTTTTGAAACTCCTTTTTCTTACCATCCACTGACAACAACTTTCCCTATCATATGACCACTTTCTACCAATGAATGAGCTTTACGTAAATTCGTAGCATTTAACGGTGTCAGTGATTTAGTTAAGGTAGACTGTAATTGACCTTTATCCAACATTTGACTTATTTTGTCTAAAATTTCATGTTGAGTAATCATATCGTCCGTTTGATAGTAAGATTTAGTATACATCCATTCCCAAGAAAAATGTGCTTTTTTCTTGGTTAATAGTCTCAAGTTAATTGGATGATGATTCTCGGTAATAGAAGCAATGTGTCCTTCGGGTCTAATTAATTCGCACATTTCTTTCCAGTGTCCATCCAGGTCATTTAGTTCAAGAATATAATCAACGTATTTATATCCTAATTTGTTTACCTGTCTTACCAAATTTTCTCGATGATTAACGACATAATCTGCCCCATGATTTTTTGTCCACTTGATGCTCTTGGATCTTGAAGCGGTAGAAATAACGGTCAATCCGGATAAATGTGCTAATTGAGTGGCAATAGATCCAACTCCACCTGCTCCGCTAATAATTAAAATCGTTTTTCCATTATTTTTCTTTTCGTCAAATTTTAACTCAAGTTGCTCAAATAAGGCCTCATAAGCAGTTAATGATGTTAATGGCATAGCCGCTGTTTCATCGTCACGTAAGGTCCTTGGAGCATGACCTACGATTCTTTCATCAACCAACTGATATTCGCTATCACTTCCTGGTCGAATAAAAGAGCCGGCATAATAAACTCTGTCCCCAGGTTTAAATAATGTTACTTTAGAACCAACCTCCGAAACGATACCACACGCATCCCAACCAATTATTTTGGGTTGCTTTAATACTGTTTGACCATTTTTCCTTACACCAATATCCACCGGATTAACTGAGACGGCAGATGTCTTAACTAATAAATCATGTTCTTTAGCAACAGGTTTAGCTGTTTCAAAATCAACTAAACTTTCTGGATTATCGATTTTTAAATGCTTAGTAAAACCAATAGCTTTCATTATTTTTGCCTCTTTTCCTTACTATTTGATAGTAATATGTAGAGATCTAAAAAGAAAGAAGTGAATTTTTTATTACTTGGTAACAAATTATTCCCTATATATGTTCTAATGCAATGTCTACAATTGTATTGAGGTGAGCAAATGATACGACATATATATAACTGTTCTGAAGGGTGTCCTGTTGAAAGCACTTTACAAATAATTTCAGGAAAGTGGAAAAGCGTGATTATCTATCATTTAATAAAAGAAAAGAATTGCAGATTTAGTGAATTACAGCGTTTAATACCAAATTGTTCAAGGCGGATGCTTTCACTTCAATTAAAAGAATTAATAAACGATCATATCATTAGCAAAAACATAATTCCTTCTGTTCCACTGAAAACCAGTTATTCATTAACTCCGTTAGGTAAAACTCTCATGCCATTGATCCTCGAAATGGAAAGATGGGGTGAGCAATATAATCGTGACCATATAAAACAAGATTAATATTTGTTGTAATTAAAAAAGCGCTGGGAAATAATTTCCAGCGTCTTTTTTAGTCTTCAAGATAAATGTTACGTAGTTGCATGATATCAACGCTTGATAACTTCATTACGTCACGTAAGTAATTGTTAATACTGCCGTATTTATCATTAATTACCTTAATTGCATGGTCGATATATTCAGGACGTACGCTTTGAATATCGCGAATTGATTGTAATACGTTTTCGTTTCGACCATTTTGACGAGCGTGTTCAACCATGCTGTCGACGAAGTCCTTGGTAGTAATGTTAGTTAAAAGGTAATCTTTTTTGATAGTGCTAAATGGCACGCCTAAAGCACTAAGGGCAAGAATAGCACCGAAGCCAGTTCTATCTTTACCTGCAGTACAGTGGAAAATTACGCTTTCGCCGTCAACGTCGTTTTTAAGCAAAACGTCAAAGAACTTACGGTAAGCATTTTGAGCAGATTCACTTTCGATCATGTCTTCATAAGCAAAGTGCATATGATCAAAGCCGAAGTCTGCATCCTTGCTGGCTTGCTTATTTAAGTCGTTTAAACTCTTTGATGAATTAGTTAAGTCTTCGCTGAATACTGGGTCGTAAATGTATTCGACACCATCTGGCACACGGTCAGGTTGATTTTTAACTTCTTCTTCACTTCTGAAGTCGACGTCGTATTTAACACCATAATCAGTTAAAAATTGCTTGTCAAAAGGTGATAGGTCAGCCAGGTTACCAGTTCTAAGCAATTTATGCATTTTGATTTTCTTGCCAGAATTAGTCTCGTATCCTCCAAGTTCACGGAAGTTACGGCCACTAGTGATGCCAATTAATTGGTTAGTTAATTTTTTAGTCAAAAGTTAGTCCCCTTTCTTTAATTTAGTCATGAATATTATTTTATCAACAAAACTCTAGCCAAACAATTATTTAAAAAAGTAACAGCTTACAAAATTATGCTAAAATAAGAAGTAAGTATTAATGCAATTTATAGGAGATGATATATTGTGGCAAAAGAAAGTATTTTAGTTCCAGTAGATGGTTCAGAATCAGCTGAAAGAGCTTTTGATAAGGCAGTTCGTGTAGGTTTAAGAGACAATGCTCATGTTGATGTATTAAACGTAATTGATACTCGTCAATTCATGGGTGAAATGCAAGACACCTTAATTTCTGGTGATACTATTTACCAAATGACTCAAGACTCTGAAGAATACTTGAAGAGCTTGAAGAAATGGGCTCATGACAACTTCAATTTTGATGATATTGATTACCACATTCGTTACGGTAGTCCTAAGCGCATTATTTCTTACGACTTTATTAAAGACCACCACAACACTTTGATTGTAATGGGTGCTACAGGTTTGAATGCCGTTGAAAGAATGCTTATGGGTTCAGTTACTGAATACGTAAACCAACATGCTTTGGCTGATGTTTTGATTGTTAAGACTGACATGGCTAACAATCCTATCAAGCCAACTATGAAGAAGAGCTAATATAAGAATAATCGCTAAATGATGATAAATTCATTTGGCGATTATTTTTTTAAAAAAGTTGCAAAATATCTTGATAGAACACGAATGTTTCTGGTATTATTTTATAAAATGAACGTGGAAACGTGAGAGGGAGTGAAAGATATGTTTATGCAATCAGAACAATTTATTGTAAAGGATGTGTCTTTCACTCGTAAAGACGTTTTTGGTGTTCGTTTAGTTATTAGAAATGTCATTAATTAGGCTTAATTATTGATCGTCTTTGGCGACCCGTAATTAAGTCTTTTTTTGTGACGTTGGTAGTTTTTTGTTTTATCACATTTTTATGTTTATGGAGGAACATAAATGAAGAGATTTAGAAAAATCTTGGTAGCAGTAGTTGCTCTTCTTGTAGCAGTAGTTGCAACTGCATGTTCAAACAAGAGTAGTAGTAATTCTAAAGATAACTACACTCCTAAGTCATTGACTATTCAATTCGTACCTAGTCAAGCTGCAACTAAGTTGCAAGCTCGTGCAAAGCCTCTTGAAAAGATGCTTTCAAAGAGATTAGGTATTCCTGTTCATGTTTCAATGTCAACTGACTACAACACTGTTGTGGAAGCTATGAAATCAAAGAAAGTTGATGTAGGTTTCCTTCCACCAGATGGTTATGTTTTAGCTCACAAGCAAGGTGCAGCTGATTTACTTTTGCAAGCTGAACGTTACGGCGTTAAGCAACCAGGTGGTAAAGCTACTAAGAACTTAGTTAAGAACTACCATGCAGAAATCCTTGTTAAGAAGGGTTCAAAGATTAAGTCATGGAAAGACTTGAAGGGTAAGTCAATCTCAGTTCAAAACCCAACTTCAAGTGCTGGTTACGTATTCCCAGTTGCTGAACTTAAGGAAAAGGGTTTGGACGTAACTAAGGATTGTAAGTTAGTTACTGTTACTGGTCACGACCAAGCTGTTTTGAACGTATTAAACGGTGATACTGATGCAGCATTCGTATTCGAAGATGCACGTAACACTGTTATCAAGGACAACCCAAAGATTATGAGTCAAGTTGTTCCTATTTACTTCACTAAGCCAATTCCTAACGACACTATCTCAGTAATTCCAAGTATGTCTAAGTCATTCCGTAAGAAGCTTGCTAAGGCATTCATCGCTGTAGGTAAGTCAAAGGAAGGTAGAAAAGTTATCGAAAGTGTATACAGCCACGAAGGTTACGCATACGCAAAGGATAGCGACTTCAATGTTGTTCGTAAATACGACAAGATTGTTGAATCAACTAAGAAATAATTTATTTAAGGGAGTTAACGATTAAATGGCAGATAAGCCAATGATCCAATTAAAGGATGTTTCCAAGGTCTACGATAATGGTACTGTCGGCTTAAAGGACATCAACTTAACTATTAATAAAGGTGAATTCGTAGTAATTGTTGGGTTGTCTGGTGCTGGTAAGTCAACTTTGCTTCGTTCAATCAACCGTCTGCACAATGTAACTTCAGGCGATATCACGATTGATGGCAAGTCAATTACCAAGGCTAAGGGCAAGAAGTTGCGCGAATTACGTCGTGATATCGGTATGATTTTCCAGAACTTTAACTTGGTTAAACGTTCTAGCGTTTTGCGCAATGTTTTGGTAGGACGAGTAGCTTACTACCCAACTTGGAAGACTACATTTAACTTATTCAGCAAAGAAGATAAGCAAAAGGCTTATGAAGCTTTACAAAAAGTTGATTTGGCCGACAAAGTTTATGCACGTGCTGATGAATTATCTGGTGGTCAACAACAACGTGTAGCTATTGCTCGTGTATTGATGCAAAATCCAAAAATCATCTTAGCCGATGAACCAACAGCATCCCTTGACCCACAAACTTCAATCAGAGTCATGAACGACTTAAAGATGCTGAATGAAAAATACGGCATGACTGTTGTTGCTAACTTACACAGTATCGAACTTGCACAACAATTTGGTGAGCGAGTAATCGGTATTCGTGCAGGTCAAGTGGTCTACGATGGTAAGATGAAAGATACTCCTAAGTCTGTCTTCACCAATATTTACAATGGTGGCAGCGGCAGCGAGGAGGATGAATAATGCCTGAACAAGTAAATAAATTGCCTAAGCGCAAGTTCAAGATCATGAACTTGGTTTGGACAATCATCATGATTGCAGGACTATTTATTTCAATCAACGTTACTAATACGCACATCAGTGTATTGTTTGAAAACTGGAGCCAATTTGCGGACATTTTTGTACAAATGTCACACCCAGATTGGAGCTACTTGAACGTTGTTTGGCCTAAATTGATCGAAACCATCAAGATGGCTGTTTTGGGTACGGTAATTGGATCAGTAATTGCATTTATCTACTCATTGCTCATTGCTCGTAACATTGTTAAAAACAAGGCAGTGACTGGTGTTCTTCGTGTGATTATGAACATCATCAGAACTATTCCTGACTTGCTTTTAGGTGCGATCTTCGTAGCTATCGTAGGTATCGGTCCAGTTGCTGGTATCTTGGCTTTAGCAGTCTTCACCTTTGGTGTTGTTGTTAAGTTATTTTACGAAGCAATCGAAACGATTGATCCGGGTCCAATTGAAGCCTTAACTGCGGTTGGTGCTAACAAGCTCCAAATTATCCATTACGCAGTTATGCCACAAATTATCACTTACTTCATTTCATATGTTTTATATGCATTTGAAATCAACGTCAGAGCATCAACCGTCCTTGGTTATATTGGTGCCGGTGGTATTGGTCTTAACTTGCAACAAACTTTGCAAGTCTTCAATTACGCACAAACTGGTACGATCATCATCGTTATTATTGTAGTTGTTGTTTTGATCGACTACGTTTCATCTAAGTCACGGGAGGCGTTAATGAAATAATGGATACTTCAATGAAAAAATTACCCGCTAAACCCGTCGACCGTAAGAAACAAATCAGTCATTGGCTAATTGCAATTGCAACTGTTGTAGTTATCATTTGGTCATGTACCGGTATTAACTTTGGTGGTATTAAAGCTACTGCTGGTCAAATTGCTGGTGCGATTTTTAGAGGAATTTTCCACCCAGATTGGAGCTACGTTTATAACGGCTCAGGCGAAGACTTGGTTTCTCAATTATGGCAAACTATCTGTATCGCCTTTCTTGGTACGTTTATTTCTGCAATTATTTCATTACCATTTGCCTTTTGGGCAGCTCACACAAGACACAAGCATTGGTACACTTCAAGAAGTGGAAAAATTGTTTTAGCAATTATCCGTTCATTCCCTGAAATTGTTCTTGCTCTGATGTTTATTAAAGCTGTCGGTCCTGGTTCTGCAGCCGGTGTTTTGGCATTGGGATTCCACTCAGTTGGTATGCTTACTAAATTGTTCTCAGAAGCAATTGAAAACTTGGAAGAAGGACCAAACGAAGCTGTTGTTGCAGCCGGTGGTTCTAAGTTCCACGTAATCATGTTTTCAACCATGCCTAACTTATTGCCAGCACTTATTTCTAATACCTTGTATCGTTTTGATGTTTCAATTCGTTCCGCATCTATCCTTGGTTTGGTAGGTGCCGGTGGTATTGGTTACCCATTGATCATTGCACTTCAATATCGTCAATGGGACCGTGTAGGTATCATCTTACTTGGCATCATCATTATGGTTGTTGTCATTGACTGGATTTCTGGTTTAATCCGTAAGAAGTTAGTTTAATCGTTAATGAAAAAGAGTGAAGATTATCTTCACTCTTTTTTTATTGAATATTCAGCCGAAGAAAACACGGGATTTTAATCCCGTGATGAATTCGACTTTTTTTATTTTGTTCGGTATTTTTTCTTCTCTTTCTTTGATATAATTTTTCAAGAAAGGAGGGAACATATGTGCTGAAAGGGATAAAACTTAGATTGTATCCTAACAAAACACAACAGGGCATGCTCTGGCAAATGTTTGGTAATGAGCGCTTTGTCTGGAACCAAATGCTGGGTATGATGAACGAACGCTATAAAAACAATCAAAACCTGCCATTCTTAAAGAAATTCAAGCTTAATTACTTGCTTAAACCTTTAAAGAAGGAATATCCGTTTTTGAAAAACAGTGATTCTTCCAGTCTTCAAGTGGTTAATGAAAATTTAAATCAAGCCTGGGATAATTTCTTTGACGATAAAACAGGAAAAGTTGGCAAGCCTAGATTTCATTCTCGCAAGTATCTCAAAAAGTCTTATACAGGCAAATCAATTGTAAAAATTGTCGGAAGAAGATACTTGTATTTGCCTAAACTTGGTTATGTCAAAACCAGTAAGACTGGCGTTTTAAATGATGTTAAGATTAAACGCTATACTGTTTTGCTTGAACCAACTGGCAAATACTACTTATCAATTCAAGCAGAAGTGCCTGAATTATCTAAATTTAAGAAAACCGGTAAAAGGGTTGGAATTGATGTTGGTATAGCAGACTTAGCAATTTTATCTAATGGTTTAAAATATCCATCCTTTGATGGCTCGTATTTTGAAAAAAAGGCTAGAACCTGGCAAAGAAAATATTCTCGCAGAAGACATTTAGCACAAATGCTTTGTTTGCAGGATAAAAACAAAAAAGCTCTTTGCCCTAGAGATTTATATAATTTCTCTAATTGGCAAAGAGCTCAGAAATTAAAAGCTAGATATCAAAGAAAAGTAGCTGATCAGCGACAAGATTATCTCCATAAGCTAACAACACATTTAGTTAAGCAATACGATGTGATTGCAATTGAAGATTTGAAAGTCAAGAATCTTCAGAAAAATCATCATTTAGCTAAATCAATTGCCAATGCTTCTTGGAGCATGTTCAGACAGATGCTTGAATACAAGTGTCAATGGTATGGCAAAGAATTAATTGTTGTTAGTCCAAAGAACACTTCAAGAATCTGTTCTAACTGTGGACATAATAGCGGGGAAAAGCCACTAGATATTCGTGAGTGGACATGTTCAATATGTCATGTCCATCATGATCGAGATATTAATGCGGCAGTTAATATCTTGAATAAAGTAAAGCCGACTGGTCAGGAACTGGCCATGGTAAATAGCTAGGTTCCGTGAGTTAGGTATTCGTCTAGTCTTAGGACTAACACGATGTAAGATCCTAAACACTACCTAGTGTTCCCAGAAACCCGTGACTTTAGTCACGATGTAGTTCATGCTCTGTATTTGAAATCGCAACGTTCTAAGTGGTCGTTGATTAGGCCAATTGCTTGCAGGTATGAATAAACAATGACAGGTCCTACGAAAAAGAAACCATCTTTTTTCATTTGCTTAGATATCTTTTTAGAAAGTTCGTTTGAAGCAGGGACGTCGTCAACGACTTCTGGATGATGAATGATTGGGCTAGGGATGAAGTGCTGCAAATACTTGGCGAAGCTGCCGTATTCTTCGCGCACCTTTAAAACAGCACGCGCATTTTTGATTGCGGCATTGATCTTTAAATGGTTGCGGATAATACCCTTATCTTGCAAAAGCATCCCCACATCATAGTCAGTCATCTGCGCCACTTGTTGGACATCGAAGTCTTTAAACGCCTTTCTGAAATTTTCTCGTTTATTCAAAATAGTGCTCCAGCTAAGGCCAGATTGGAAAAGCTCAAGTACCAGCATCTCGTATAAATAGTGCTCGTCTAAATTCAACTTGCCCCATTCATGGTCGTGGTATTCCTGCATTAACTTATTCTTGCTGTCGCCCCATGGACAGCGATTAATTGTTTGTCCGTTCATTTTTCTTCTCCTTGTATTAATTTTCACTCTACAATATTTATTACGCAAAAAAGTCGATTTTTTTCTAAGAAATTTTATTTTTATGCGGGAAGTAGGGACTTTAATTGCTTTTTTTGATATAATGAGAGGTGAATTTTTAGGAGGACTCATATGGAAAAATTAGATACTATGATGTTGGCTGACGATTTAGCCTTATCACAAGACAAAATTTTGAATGGTGAACAAGCCTTTGATGCCGAAGCTGTTTACAAAGTAGTTGACAACTTGGGTGTTTTAAATAATCCAATCAAAGATTATTTCGATATGACCGAAGAACAATACTACGAAGCAGAAAGCGATCATAAATTAACTTTGATTAAGATGTCAAACAAGCTAACTGATTTGCATGATCGTATCTTGACTAACCACGTTGACGGCTACGTTGATAAGGATGAAATCAATTTAACTTACAATCATGAAGATCCATATGAAGATGATTTATACGACCCAGCTACTGATTACCGAGTTATTGTTTACAGCTTGAAGGTTATCGGTGCGGTTCAAGCAATTGCATCAAAGGACTTGCAAGAAGTATTATCTAAAGATGCAGTATTATCAATAGGACTTGCTGCTTACGCTTTAGCACACAACGCATAAATTATTTGAGTCGGTTCGTGTTGGGCCGGCTTTTTTTGTCTTTGAGGCGAAAAATGAATTTATTTAAACAAACAAAAGGGATAGTTGATAAGATTGTAGGAGCAAAAAAGCGCTCAAAAATAGAAAGTGAAGGCGCCTTGCTTGATCCGATGCAAAAATACACCACTATTGGCGAATATCATGTTGGTCCAGAAGATGGTACGCCTGATGGTAAAAAGTTTGTTTTGACCGTTTATCAAGACAAAGATGGCGTTTTGCATCAAGGATTAAGTTCTGAAAATACAACGGAACTTGCACCGGAATATGTGCGTCAATATAGCGAAAAGTTAGGCCGCTTTCGTGATTTTCATAATAAAAAGACGGGCCGCCGCTATTTAGTTGAAAATTATTTGGATGACTTTACTACTGAAGTAAAAAAGCACATTCGCCAAGGTAAAAACTCAATCAATATCGGTATCATTACTGATACACACTTTAAAGATAAGGATAGTATTGATTTTTACGGCTGGAATGGCTTGCAGCACGTTCAAGAATTCTCTTATCTTGATCAATCAGGCTTGCTTAACATGAAAGCTCACTTAGGCGACTGGATCGATGGATCTGATGCAGGACTTCTTGGTGAAAGCGAACTGATTAAGTTAAACAAATCATTTAAGTCAGATACATTGCCTTATTTAAATATTAAAGGTAATCATGATGAAAATGATAAGTTTGATGAACACCATGATCTAAAAGCATCATTCCCTGAAAATGAGTTTGAAAACATCATGTGGCCGGATATGTATAAACAAAAGAATATCCATTATATTTCTCGCCAGCATGGTGTAGCTTACTTTGATTTTGATGATGTCCGCGTGATTTCTGTTAATACGTCGGACTTGCCATATGTTTTAAATAGTAAGGGTCAAAAGCGTTACGATGCCAAAATTACTTTGGCTGTGCGCGAAGATCAAATAGAAGAAATAATTGGAATTTTGACTAAATCTTCTGATAAGAAGATTATCTTTATGAGTCACGCTAACCCAATTAATCGTAAGGGCAGCAACGCTCTGAAGTATAACGGTAGATCTCTGCACGAATTGCTCGTTGCCTTTAACCAACGCGAAAAAGGTCGCATGCATGCAAGCAGCGGCGAGCCAGCCGAATTTCGTTTATCTAATGATTTTGACTTTACTAATGTTAAAAATGCACGCATTATCGCTTACTTCTGCGGCCACCGTCACCGCGAAGATCAATACCGTATCAACGGCATTCAATATATTCTGTTTAACTGTTCAGCTTTAATGGGTCCAAAGCACTCTCTGACTACAAAATATAATAAGAACTTGAAGCGTCAAATCGACCACAGTAATGAAGCTGCCGGTTATATCGTAAATGTTGATTTGAAGCGTCATCGCATTCAAGCTTTTGGCTATGGCGCAGCTTCAAGAAGACGACTTTACTTCATTTAGTTTAAGGAAAAGTAAAGCTATTTGGTTATTACAAGTGTTTAGCTTATAATAAAAAAGTTAAAGTAAAAAAATATTAAACATGTTTATGTATAGATAAAAATATAGATTAGCTTAGGGGAAGTTTAAATATGTGCGGAATTGTCGCATTTTATGATCCAAAAATAAACGAAAAACAAGCCGTTATTGGTAAAATGATGGCTACAATTAAGCACCGTGGACCTAGTTCCGACGGTTACTACACTAACGATGAGGTTGCCCTTGGTTTCAGAAGATTGTCAATTATTGACCTTCGCGGGGGAACACAACCTATTTATAACGAAGATAAAACTAGAGCAATTATTTTTAATGGTGAAATTTACAACTTTAAACCATTAAGAGAACAATTAATTAAAGCAGGCCACACTTTCACTACTAAGGCCGATACTGAAGTATTGCTTCACGGCTACGAAGAATGGGGTATGGATGGCCTTCTTAAGAAGGTACGTGGTATGTTTGCCTTCCTTATTTGGGATGACAACAACAAGACGCTTTACGGCGCACGTGACTTCTTTGGTATTAAGCCAATGTACTACAGCAACCAAGATGGTCACTTGCTTGTAGGTTCTGAACTTAAGAGCTTTTTGGAATATCCAAAATTCAAGCGTGAATTAAACGTAGAAGCTGTTAAGCCATACCTGATGAACCAATATAACGACCTTGAAGAAACATTCTTTAAAGGCGTTTATAGATTCCCAGCAGGACACTGGTTCGAATACAAAGATGGCGAAATGAAGACCCACCAATACTGGGATGCAGAATACAAGGAAAACAGCTTGAGCTTTGAAGAAACTTTGAAGCGTATCAACGATGACTTAAAAGAAACTGTTGACTTGTACAGAAACGCCGATGTTAAGGTTGGTGCATTCTTGTCAGAAGGTATCGACTCTTCGTACTTAACTACTTTGCTTAACCCAGATGATGTATTCTCAGTAAGTTTTGACGACTCAACTTACGATGAAGCTTCTAAAGCTAAGGCTTTATCTGACATTAATCACTGGAACTTCTTCAGTGATAAGGTTGATGCCGACGAAGCAATGCGTGATTTTCCAGAAATGCAATACCACATGGATGAACCTGATGCTAACCCTTCAATCATCCCACTTTGGTACTTATGTAAGTTAGCTAGAAAGCACGTTACTGTTGCACTTTCTGGTGAAGGTGCCGATGAATTGTTTGCAGGATACGTTAACTACGGGATGCACACGCATAATGACTTGATCAAGGTCTTCACTAGCGAACTTAAGAAGTTGCCTAAGAAAAAGCAAGTTAAGTTGGCTCGCAAGATTAAGAAGATGCCTAATTTCCCAGGTAAAGTTCACATGTACACCAACTTGGCAGAACCTAGTGAATTCTACGTTGGTCAATCAGTAATTTACGATATGGATTACCCAACTATCTTCACTTCAAAGGATGCTAACAGCATTTTGCAACCAACTTACCGCAACAAGTTAACTGTTAACGGTATTTACCAAAAGGACTTCAAGAAGGTTAAGGGCATCGATAACGTTAAGCAAATGCAATACATCGACTTGCACCACTTCATGATTAACGATATTGAACAAAAGGCCGACAAGATTTCAATGGCTCACTCACTTGAAGTTCGTGTTCCATATCTTGATAAGAAGATCGCAGAATTAGCTAACTCAATCCCAACTAAATACTTGGTTAACCGTCATGATACCAAGTACGCACTTCGTAAGGCTTCAGAGAAGGTATTGCCTGAAGAATGGGCAAAGCGTCCAAAGCTTGGATTCCCAACACCAATTAAGCAATGGCTTAAGGAACCACGTTTTTACAAGCAAGTACGTAGCCTCTTTGAAGAAGAATTTGTTAACGACATTTTCGATCAAAAGAAGATCATCAAGCTTCTTGATGACAACTACGAAGGCGATGGCTCACACAGAAGACAAATCTGGGCTATCTACACCTTCCTTGTTTGGTACAAGTTGTTCTTCGTTGATTACGAAAACACTGTTAAGAAGTACCAACATGTTCAACCTGAAGTTGCTAATTTGATTAAGCAAGGTAAGTTACTTTAATTTAGGGGATTATTGAGGATAATGACTAAAGAATTTACACCAATTTTACTTGGTAGTGATATTAACGTTTATGGTATGGCTCGTTCATTTAACGAAGCTTACGGTATTAAGGTTAAGGCGTTGGCTGATGCACAACTTGCCGCAACCCGTTATTCAAAGATTGTTGACGTAGAACTTCACCATGGTTTTAGTGCAGATCCAACTTTCATGGATGTAATGCACAAGAAGATGGAAATCTACAAGGACCACAAGGAACCTGTAATTTTGATTGCTTGTGGTGATGGTTATGCAGAGCTTCTTTCAAAGCACAAGGAAGAATTAAGCAAGGTCTTTGTTGTACCTTACATTGATTATGATTTGCTTGAAAAGCTTATTTCAAAAGAAGGCTTCTACGAAGTAGCTGAAGAATATGGTTTGCCATATCCTAAGACTAAGATCATCACTATGGATGATTACAAGTCTGGCAAGTACACTGATGTACCATTCCAATTCCCAGTAGAACTTAAGCCAGAAGACCCTGTTTCATGGCTTAACTGCCAATTTGAAGGCCGTAAGAAGACTTTCACTATTCATGATGAAAATGAATATAAGGATATCGTAGGCAAGATTTACACTCACGGTTATACTGAAGACCTTATTTTGCAAGACTTCATCCCAGGCGATGACTCAAACATGAGAACTTTGAACGCCTACGTTGACAAGAACCACCAAGTTAAGATGATGTGCTTAGGTCACCCATTACTTGAAGACCCAACTCCACAATCAATTGGTAACTACATGACTATCTTGCCAGCATATGATGAAAAGTTGTATGAACAAGTTCAAGCCTTCCTTGAAAAGTTGAACTACACTGGTATGGCTAACTTCGATATCAAGTACGATACTCGTGATGGTCAATACAAGTTCTTCGAAATCAACTTGCGTCAAGGTCGTTCAAGCTTCTACGTAACTTTGAACGGTTACAACTTGGCTAAGTGGTACATTGATGACTACGTTGAAGACAGCTTGAAGGATAAGGACACCGTATACGGCAATAAATTGAAGTCTAAGCACGTTTTATGGATGGGTGTACCAGTTAAGATCTTTAAGGAATACGCCTTTGAAGACAAAGCTAAGGACACTGCAGAAGAATTAATTCACGAAGGCCGCTATGGTACTACTGTCTTTTATGACAAGGACCGCAACTTCAAGCGTTGGCTTTTGATGAAGTACATGTTCCATAACTACTTCGGCAGATACAAGAAGTATTACGAAGTAAATAAGGGTCAATACTTCAAGAAGAATAATTAATTGAACAATAAAAATATTTCAAAAAGTTTGGAAGAAATTTCTTCCAAACTTTTTTGCGTCCAAAATCGTTTTAACGACGGCTTTTTGCTTAATACAAGGTGTAGATGACTCTCTATGTATAGAATACAAGATATTGTGTTTTATGGTAAGATTGAAACATAGATTTAGAGGAGTGGTCTTTATGCTAAAGCAAGAAATTAATCAAAAATTGGATACCCCCGCTGTATTCATTAAACGTGACGGAGCTAAATATCCTTTTGAATTGTTTAAACTAGAAATGGTTATTCACGCCTTAGGTTTAGACGATGTTAAGGCAGTAATTTTAGATAAAATTATGGCTAAGCTTGATAATGATACTGTGAATGCACAAGATGTTGCGGATGCATTCAGATTAAGTTTGAACGAGCTTGGTTATATTGAAGCTGCTCAAAAATACGTTTCTTACCGTAAACATGACGAACAAGAATGGCTTAAGCAAACCGACACTAAGAACCGCTTGGAACGTTTAGTACATAAAGATCCAACTATCGTTAACGAAAACGCCAATAAAGATAGTGACGTCTTCAGTACTCAACGTGACTTGACTGCGGGTACAGTCGGCAAGACCGTTGGCTTAACCATGATGCCTGAACATATTGCTAAAGCACACCTTCGCGGTGATATTCACTGGCACGACTTGGACTACACACCACTTTCACCAATGTCTAACTGCTGCTTGATTGATTTTAAGGAAATGCTTACCAACGGCTTCAAGATTGGTAATGCCTACATGGAAAGCCCTAACTCAATCGGCGTTGCTACTAGTCAAGTTGCTCAAATCATCACTAACGTAGCCTCAAGCCAATACGGCGGTTGTTCATTTGACCGTGCCGATCAAGTTCTTGCTCCATTCGCTCAAAAGAACTATGAAAAGCACTTAAAAGATGCTAAAGAATTGATCGACGATGAAGAAAAGGCTAAGGCATTTGCTAAAAAGCGCACTAAAAAAGATATCTACGATGCAATGCAAAGCCTTGAATACGAAATCAACACCATGTTCTCAAGCCAAGGTCAAACTCCATTTACTTCACTTGGCTTTGGTCTTGGAACTTCATGGATTGAAAAGGAAATCCAAAAGGATATCTTGAGAATTAGAATTGCTGGTCTTGGCAAGGAACACAGAACCGCTATTTTCCCTAAGCTTTTGTTCACCTTGAAGAAGGGCTTGAACTTACACCCAGGTGATCCTAACTACGATGTAAAGCAATTAGCTGTTCAATGTTCTACTAAGCGGATGTACCCAGATATCTTGAACTACGACAAGATTGTTGAAATCACTGGTTCGTTCAAGTGTCCGATGGGTTGTCGTTCATTCTTGCAAGGCTGGAAAGATGAAAACGGCAAGGAAGTTAACTCAGGCAGAATGAACTTGGGTGTAGTAACTGTCAACTTGCCAAGAATCGCTATGGAAAGCCACGGCGATATGGATCTCTTCTGGGAGATCTTCAATACCAGAATGCAAACCTGCCATGAAGCACTTCAATTTAAGGCTCACCGCGTTACTGAAGCAAAGCCAGTCAATGCGCCAATCCTTTACCAATACGGTGCTTTTGGCAAGCGACTTGATGAAGATGGCAACGTCAATGCCCTCTTCAAGAACGGCCGTGCCACTGTTTCACTTGGCTACATTGGCCTTTACGAAGTAGGGACCGTCTTCTTTGGCTCAAATTGGGAACATAACAAGGAAGCACATGATTTTACAGTAGAGATCGTCAAAAAGATGCATGACTTATGTGCCAAGTGGGAAAAAGAAGATCCAAACCACTACCACTACAGCTTGTACTCAACTCCAAGTGAAAGTTTAACTGACCGTTTCTGCAGACTTGATACAGCTAAGTTTGGCAAGGTTAAGGACATCACTGACAAGGAATACTACACTAACTCATTCCACTACGATGTTAGAAAGCACCCAACTCCATTTGAAAAGTTGACCTTTGAAATGGATTATCCAAAATATGCCGCTGGTGGTTTTATTCACTACTGCGAATACCCTAACTTAAAGCAAAACCCAGCAGCTCTTGAAGCTGTATGGGACTGGGCATACGACAAGGTTGGCTATCTTGGAACTAACACTCCAATTGATAAGTGCTACAAGTGCGGCTTTGCCGGTGAATTCAAGGCAACTGCCAAGGGCTTCCAATGTCCAGTCTGCGGCAACCACGATCCAAGAACCTGTGATTGTGTTAAGAGAACCTGTGGTTACTTAGGTAATCCTTTGAAGAGACCAATGGTTCATGGCCGTCACGAAGAAATTGCCCATAGAGTAAAGCACATGACTATGGGATTAGTTCGCGAAGAAGCTGAAGAGGAAACTAAAGAGAATGCCGAAGAAAGATAAAAATGATCAGGAAGGCCCTGACATCCGCAGCAATTTAGTCAAAATCAATGTTGATGGTGATACGATCTTTGTTGATGCCAATCAATATCGTCCTCAAGTGCGTAAGGCTAAAGCTGATTTGCGCATGAAAAAGTTGCCGAAGAATCCTAGACCGCAAGAATGGAAGACAGAAGACTACAGTTTGCATAAAATTGCAGACTACAAGCCTTTTAACTTCGTTGATGGTGAAGGGGTTCGCTGCAGTCTTTATGTTTCGGGATGCTTGTTTGATTGTCCGGGATGCTACAACTTGGCAGCGCAGAACTTCAATTATGGTCAGCCTTATACGCAAGAACTAGAGGATAAGATTATCGAAGACATGTCGCAGTCTTATGTTCAAGGCTTAACCTTGCTTGGTGGAGAACCATTTTTGAATACTTGGGTATGTCTTAAGCTAATCAACCGAGTAAGAAAAGAGTTTGGTCACACTAAGGATATCTGGTCTTGGTCTGGTTACACTTGGGATGAACTGCAAAAAGAAACGCCTGATAAAAAAGAGATGCTGTCTAA
The DNA here is from genome assembly GCF_902491705.1 of uncultured Lactobacillus sp. Taxonomy (GTDB): domain Bacteria; phylum Bacillota; class Bacilli; order Lactobacillales; family Lactobacillaceae; genus Lactobacillus. Next base: position 24,391 of record NZ_CABUIW010000016.1, read on the forward strand.
GATCGATATCTTAGTTGACGGACGATTCTTGGAAGCGCAAAAGGATTTGACCTTGCAGTTCAGAGGTTCAAGTAACCAGCGAATTATCGATGTTCCTAAGTCACTCAAATCAGGAAAAGTCGTAATTTGGGACAAATTGCAAAGATAGAGTATAAAAAATACAGAGTAAGTAGGGTAATTGTAAAATAGTAATTGCAATTACCCTTATTTTTTGGAGAAAAAATTATGAAAGAAGAAAAAATAGAGTTAGTTGATCAAGTTATGACGGCCTTGCAAAAGGTAATTGATCCGGAATTGCAAGTTGATATCGTGAATCTAGGTTTGATCTATGGTATCGATATTGAAGGTAAAAAAGCCACGGTCAAGATGACGTTAACTATTAGTGGCTGTCCTTTATCGACCTATTTGCAAGATCACATTAAACAGGCCGTATTGTCCGTTAGCGGTATTGATTCTTGCCAGGTACAATTAGTCTGGTATCCTGTTTGGTCGCCTGAGAGGATGACTGAGGCGGCTAAGCGACAATTGGGGATGCTTGATAATCAAGCAGAAAAAGAAGAGATCGAAGAAACAGAAGAAAAGCAGAAGATCATCGATTTCTCAATTCCGATTAAAAAATTGGCTGACGAATATCCAGACTTCGTCCAGATTATGTACGATTGCGGCTTTACTAGAATTAAAATTCCAGGTCTGCTTTCAACAGTTGGCAGAGTAATGACGATTCCGCTTGGTGCACAAGCAATGAAGCTTGATTTGAATAAGATCAAGCAAGCATTTGAAGAAAAGGGCTACAAGGTGATTGAATAATGGCAAATTTAAGTAAAGAAAGACAAGAGGCACTGCTTAAAATCCTGCATTATATTCAAGATGGCGGCGATTTTGCGACAGCCAAGAAGATGTTCCAAGATGAGTTTGACCAAGTCGACGTCTCTGAAATTACGGCAGCAGAACGTGAATTAATTGCGCAAGGTCTAGACCCACGCAATATTCAATACTTGTGTAATGTGCACGCCGATGTGTTTAAGGGTAGCATCAAAGAAAATAAGGAAAATCCTGACTTCTCGATGCCAGGGCATCCAGTAAACACGATTAAGCAAGAAAATGTGGTTATCAAGTCACTGGTTAATGACTTTTTACTGCCTAATTTAAAGAAGTGGAAGGAAAATCATTCTGATGAAACCTTAAGTAAAATTAAGCAGGCTTTGTCTGATCTAGCTACAATTGATAAGCATTATGCTAGAAAAGAGACATCGCTGTTTCCATTAATGACCAAATATGGCATCACTGCTCCGCCACAAGTAATGTGGGGCGTGGATGACAAGATTAGAGGCTTGATCAAAACTGCAATTGATTTAGCTAATGAAACTCCAATAGATGCGGAAAAATTGCAAAAGGCAATTAAGGAAGCTAGTCATGAAGTGCTGGAAATGATCTTCAAAGAAGAGGACATCATGATTCCGATGATCGATGAAGTAGCTAATCCAGAAGACTGGGACAATGTTAAGCGTGAAGAGAAGCAGATTGGCTATACTTTAATCAATCCACCAATGAATTGGCATGCTAAAAAAGAACCTGCTCAAGCAGGTCCAATTTCAGTTGATAATCTTTCTAGTTTGTTCATCAACTTTAAAGAAGGATCGCTGAACTTAAAGCAATTGTCCGCAATTTTGGATCTTTTGCCATTTGCCTTAACCTTTGTCGATGCCGATGACAAGGTGGCTTATTTTGGCGGAGGCAGCGCAATTTTCCCACATTCTAAAAACGCGATTGGTAATTCGGTCTTCTCATGTCACACACCAGCCAGCAAGCCAATTATTGAAAAGATCTTCAAGGAATTCCATGAGGGCAAGAAAAAAGAGATTTCATATTGGTTTACGCCAAAGAAGATGGGTCGCAAGTTGTATCTGCGCTATTATGCAGTGCATGACGATGCCGGTAAATATTTGGGATGCTTAGAAGTGGCGCAAGATATTACCGATATTGAGAAGTTAACCGGACAGAAAAAGAGTAATTAAATTTCTTATAGAAACATTACAAAACATGTCAAATTATTGTAAAAAAACTATTTAATTTTAATAGGACAATATTATAAAAGGATTGAGAGTAAAGGCTATATAAATATTTTTTAATAGTACTTTTTGTAAAGAAATATATTAAGCGTTTGTTACAAATGAAAAAATAGAGTTTAGAACTTGCTTTTTTGAGAAGAGGTAAGTAGAATATAAAACGTGGTAAGTGATAAGGGTGCTTCAGGCATGTCGCCTGTACGCATGCGAATTCTTCAGTGAGATTACTACCTCATAAGAGTTATAAACTTATGAATCTTATTTGGAAGAGTTTTGTACATAATAGGCTCTAGAACATGTAGGGGCTAATATCCTTATTGCTATTTTTTATAATTATAAGGAGGAAAAGACCACATGAAGAAAAATTTAAGAATTGTTAGTGCTGCTGCAGCTGCTTTACTTGCAGTTGCCCCAGTTGCTGCTACTGGTTTGACTCAAGCTGTTTCAGCTGCTACTGAACAACAATTACCAGCTACTGTACCAGCACAAGTAAATGTTGGTGATTATTTCACATTTGTTAAAACTGATCAACAACCTAATCCTTCAGTTACCGCTTATGTTCATGGTGACCCAGAAAATAATACAGTAAGTCAACCATATACTCTTTCACTTAATGATGTTGGCGGCTATGAAAATCAATTAAAAGTTATTTCAAATAAGCGTGTTGTACGTTCAGAAAATAACAACGAAGTCCAATATGTACAAGTTCAATATGTACAAAAGGATAATGGCGCTAACGTTAAAGCATGGATCCCTGTTGGTCAAACAAGCATTCTTACATACCATGCAAATGGTGGCGAACAAGAAGCAAGTAATGTATACTTAAGAGTAGGTGATGGTGATACTCTTGCAGGTGAAGGCGCATATGCTGATAATAACACTGTTTATGCAGGTGATACTGCTTCAGCAGGTGTAACTAGTCTTGCAACCTTAAAAGATGCCGTTGAAAAACTTGTTCAATTAGGTAGCGATACTGGCGCTAACCATTCATTTGTGAAATTAGGAAAAGATGATTGGAACAAGTACGTTTGGAACAATGGTTCAGCAACTAATGATGCTAACCTTATCGCTCAATTATCTAAGCAAGGGGTTTGGAAGAACAATAAGATCGATGCTGGTAGCAAAGCTTTCCACGTTGATGTAACCACTAATGGCGGTAATACTGTTCGTGTTGTATTCCAACACACTTCTTACTCTGACTCAGATGCACCTGTAATCATTTACAAAAATAATGGTGAAGGTACTGTATTAGGAACTGTTGCTAACGGTTATAGCAATGCAGGTAATTGGACACCAGTAAATGGTCATGTTTTAACTATTATGAAGCATGATTCAGGCACTTTCCAACCAACTGATTACTTTGGTGCATGGGAAAGCAATACTAAGCGCGGTCGTATCAATGTAACTGTAAAGAGCAGCAATGTTGACTGGACCAAGAACGGTTTATACAGTGTTGAACTTTCAGCAACCAACCAAGCAGGTAAAACTACCACAGCTACTGTTCCAGTAATTGTGACTGATGTTAAGGGTCAAGTTAAGACTGTTGTAAATAATACTGATGTTTATACTGAACAAAATGGCTCAATGACTAAGGCTAACTTGGTTAACTTTGCTCAAACTGTAACCCCAGGTTCACAAGTTTACGTTTATGGTTCAGCAGTAACTAAGAAGCTTGATGGTAAGGATGTACAATTCTACAGAATCGTAAGTCCATCAGCAAACTTCTGGGTAAAGGCATCAGACCTTAAGGATGGTCAAACTACTACTAACAACGACGCTAACAAGGGTGTTGCACAAACTGGTACTGTTAAGATCATGCACGCAGCTTACACTTACGAAATCAAGGACGGTAAGCTTGGCTCACGTGTAACTTCAGCAGATACTCTTCACGCATACAGCGAAGTTCCTGTATATGGTACTGTAACTGTTAACGGCAAGAAGTACTACCGTGTATCAGCAACTCAAGATTGGTACATCAACGCAGGTAACGTAGATGGTACTCAAAGAACCTTGAAGCACAACTCATACGTTTACAACAACAAGGGTAAGCGTGTAAAGAGTGAAGGTACTTGGAAGAAGAATTCACGTCACACCACTTACGGTGCTGCTATGACTGTTAAGGGTAACAGAATGTACAGAGTTGCCGAAAACCGTTACGTTAAGGTTGTAAACTTTAACTAATTGGTATAAAACTATTAGTAACTATTTTAGTTTTAAAACGCTCATCGAAAGATGAGTGTTTTTTTGTTAAAATTATTTCTTGAATTCATAAATAAGTAGAATTATTGTTTAAACGGGAATTAATACAATGACATAGTCGATCATTATAATGAAAGAGAAAGTGATGATGGTACATAACAAATATAAAAACGATGAAATTAAACTTCAATGGATAGTTTTAAGTGAATTAGCTACTTGGATTGGTGCTAGTTTCATTTGGCCATTAACTTCTGTTTACTTAAATAAGCAGCTCCACATCAGTTTATCGATGATTGGTGTGGTTCTGTTTTGTAATTGTGCCAGCAACATTGTGGGTTCAATTATTTCAGGCCACCTTTATGATAAGTATAATCCGTACCCATTAATGCTCTGGGGATTGGGCCTTGATGCCGGTGTTCTATTTTTGATGGCTGCCTTTCACGGCTGGCCAGAATATTGGATTTGGCTGACTTTAACCGGCTTTTTGGGTGGTTGGAACGGAACTTTGATTAACTCCGTTGCCACTAGTTTGAAAAAGTATCCGGGCAGATACGTCTTCAATGTTTTGTACTTCTCACAAAACTTGGGTGTGGTTACTGGTACCTTGATCGTAGGATACCTCTATGACTTCTCAATTACGCTCTTATTCGTAATTGCAGCACTCTTATTTGTAGTTGGCTTTATCAACGCAATCTTCAACTACCGGCCAATTATTGCCTTCCATAAGGAAAGAATGGCTAAGACCAAAAAGGGTGAAAAGCACAAGGCAGAACCAATGCCAAAGCGCAATTTCATTATGACTATGGTCTTCTTCACGACCTTGGGCGTAACGTGGCTAATGTACATGAACTGGGAATCAAACTTGTCCGTTTACATGGTTTCTTTAGGGATTCCATTCCACTTGTACAGTTTGCTCTGGACGCTTAATGCCGGCGTAATCGTTATTATGCAAGGTATTTTGGCACGCTTTCCTAATATCTTTAAGAATCTATTCCAGCAGATCATCTTTGGTATCTGCATGTTCTCACTATCATTTATCACGTTGGTATTTGCCAAGGACTTCGCACACTTTGCCTTATCAATGTTTATCTTGACTTTAGGTGAATCAACTGCCTTCCCAGCTATTCCTGCCTACGTCAACGACTTGTCGCCACTTACCAGTAAAGGTAAGTATCAAGGCGCCAACATGGTAGCTTCTGGGATTGGCCGTGCCTTTGGACCATTATTTGGTGGTTTAATCATCGACCAAGCAGGCTACATCCCATTTTTCTGGGTAGCCGCCATCATGATCGCCTTAATGATTGTGGTCATGATTCCAACTTATATGAAGTTGCACAAAGAATTAACTATATATAAGTAAGTCAAAAAATAAGTAAAATTAAATAAAAATGATATAATTAGCTTGATTTAATTTTTTAAAAAGGGGGATTATTCCTGAATGTATAATAAAATGGCTGTTCGCGGCGGTGCCGGCAATATCCTTGAACCTAAGGTTGGCACTCGTCCACAAGATAATTTGTACTTAGCTGTTAACTCTGAATGGCTTGAAAATGTAAAAATCCCATCAGACCGTTCAAGAATCGCAAGTTTTGACAGCATTGACCTTGATGTTGAAAAGAAGTTGATGAAAGACTTCGCAGATTTTGCAGATGGTAAAAAAGAGATTGCCGATGTTCCTAACTTGGACAAGGCAGTAGAACTTTACAAGTTGGCTCGCGATTTTAACCGCAGAAACGAAGATGGCGCAAAGCCAATCCAAGCTGACCTTACTTTGCTTGAGGGTATTCGCGACTTCGCTGACTTCAACTTGAAGGCTCCAGATTTATTCAAGGCATCTTTTGCATTGCCATTTAGCTTTGACGTTGATGCCGACATGAAGAACACCAAGATTAATGTGCTTCAATTCTTTGGTTCATCAATCTTCTTGCCAGATACTACTACTTACAAGACTGACGCGGCTGAAAAGTTGCTCGCTGTTTTGAAGAAGCAATCAATCGACCTTCTTAAGTTAGCTGGTCTTTCTGCAGGACAAGCTGAAGAATACGTTGTTGATGCTTTGAAGTTTGATGAAAAGGTATCTAAGGTAGTTAAGTCATCAGAAGAATGGGCAGACTACCCAGCAATGTACAACCCAACTTCAATTAAGGATTTTGAAGGAAAGATCAAGAACTTCAAGATGGATTACTTCTTGAAGGAAGCTTTGGGTGAAGTTCCTGACCGTGTAATCGTTGCAGAACCTCGCTTCTTTGATCACTTTGATGAATTGATTAACGAAGACAATTTCGATGAAATCAAGGGCTGGATGATCGTTAAGTTCATTAACGGTGCTGCTAGTTACTTGTCACAAGAATTCCGTGAAGCAGCATTCCCATTTAGCCAAGCTTTATCAGGTCAACCAGAACTTCAAAGTGGTGAAAAGCAAGCTTACCACCTTGCAAACGGCATGTTTAGCGAAGTTGTTGGTGTTTACTACGGTAAGACTTACTTTGGCGAAGATGCTAAAAAAGACGTTTTATCAATGATCAAAAAGATGCTTGCTGTTTACGAAGAACGCCTTAAGAACAATGACTGGCTTTCTGAAGAAACTAAGCACAAGGCAATTGTAAAATTACGTGCCTTGATCTTGAAGATTGGTTACCCAGACAAGATTGAAGAAATCTATGACCGTTTGAAGGTAACTCCAGCAAGTGAAGGTGGCAGCCTCTACTCAAACGCTAGAGCAGCTGATATTGAACAAGTTAAGTACAATGTTGAGAAGTTGCACAAGCCAGTTGACCGTACTGTATGGCTCATGCCAGGTAACTTGGTAAATGCTTGCTACGACCCACAAAGAAATGACTTAACTTTCCCAGCCGCAATTTTGCAAGCACCATTCTATGACTTGAAGCAAGATCGTGCCGAAAACTTCGGTGGTATTGGTACTGTAATCGCCCACGAAGTTTCTCACGCCTTTGACAACAATGGTGCCCAATTCGATGAATACGGTAATATGAAGAATTGGTGGACTGAAGAAGACTACGCTGAATTTAAGAAGCGTACTCAAGCTGAAATCGACTTGTTCGATGGCATTAAATATGGTCCTGTAACTTTGAACGGTAAGCAAATTGTTTCTGAAAACATTGCTGACCAAGGTGGTTTGACTGCTGCTGTTGAAGCTAACAAGGGTGAAAATGGCGACATGAAGAAGTTGTTTGAAAACTTCGCTCGTATTTGGGCTAACAAGCAACTTACTGAATCAATCAAGACGCAAGTTTCAGTTGACGTTCACGCACCTGGTCCAGAACGTGCTAACGTTCAATCACAATGCCAAGAAGAATTCTACAAGGCATTTGACGTTAAGGAAGGCGACGGTATGTGGCTTGATCCTGAAAAACGTGTGGTAATTTGGTAATACAATCATAAGTTTTGCTGTATTTTAACAATTCCGAGGGTAAAAATTAGCCATTTTACATTTTGCAAACTATAATATGGTTGGTTGCAGGATTGCTACTATGCTGCAACTTTATAACAACTTACTACCCATATAAGTTTATTGCACTAAAAAAGGCTCCGTTACGGGGCCTTTTTTGTGTGTAAAAACCATCAAAAAAAGCTCCCAAAAGGGAGCTCTTTTATTTAATATTCAATTATTTTTTAGCGTTGGAATAATCCTTAGGCTTAATCCGCTTAATGTAAGATGGATTTGGTCGACCTAAGATCAATGGGATACGTTCAATCACAGTATCCGCATATTCCAAACCGAACCATGAAGCAGGGTTGGATGACAAGTTCTGCAAACGAACACGTGCTTCAACCAGCCACTTCTCGTAACCAACAAGTTGAGTTTGTGGACTGATAACATCGTTAACAATAACGAATGAGAAGTCACCAACATCACGTCCTGGTGTTGTGGTGTATTCCTGTGGTTGTGGTTCAATTGTGCCGTCGGCGATCAAGTCGTGAACAATCTGACGAATGTAGACATTAACACTAGTCTGCTTCTTGAAACCAAGGTAAAGCTGAATGTTAATTACGTTCTTAGTGCCGTAAGTGTTAACAGCATATTCAGCGGTGAATGGTTCGTTAGTTACGTTAACAGTAACGAACCAGTAAGCCTTGGCACGCTTTGGACGCTTATCCAAGATTGAGTACAAGATTTCACGCTTGATGAACTTGTTGTACTTAACGTTAGCCATGTAAACCAAGTTGGTTGCGTAAGTTGGGTAATTTTCATCGTGGCTCAAGTTCGTAAGCATGTCGGTGTATTCGTCAAGACGAACGTAAGCGTTTCTTGATTCACGCTTGTCACGGACCTTGTTACCGTAGTACCAAACGTACATGATGAAGCCGATAGCACCAGCGATGAAGAGTGATACGTAACCATCGTGGGTGAACTTGGTCAAACTTGATACCATGAACATGATGTCAAGCACGCCGAAGAAGATGAGGAAGAGCCAATTCCAAACTGGGTTGACCTTCTTCATAACTAACCATTCGTAAAGTAGGATGGTTGTCATCAACATTGAAATTGTGATGGACAGACCATAGGCTGCTTCCATGTGAGCTGAAGTTTGGAAGTACAAAACAATAGCGATGGTTGCAACACAGATACCTTTGTTGATGGAAGGGATGTAGATCTGACCCTTTTCATTTGATGGATAGTTGATGTTCATTCTTGGCAAGAACTTAAGACCACTGGCTTCAGCAACCAATGTGAAGGAACCGGTGATCAAAGCTTGTGAAGCAATAACTGCGGCAACAGTTGCCAAGATAATGGCAGCAAGACGCATATTAGCTGGAATCATTTCAAAGAATGGGTTAAGCACACCGCCGTCGGCTGGACGATAAGTAGGATTGTTCAAAATCCAAACGCCTTGACCGAAGTAGTTGAGTGCCAAGCAGACAAATACGAATGGCCATGAACCTATGATGTTCTTCTTACCAACGTGGCCGACGTCTGAGTACAAGGCTTCGGCACCAGTAGTGGCCAGGAAGATTGATCCTAAGATGAAAATTCCGGCCTTGTTATATGGACTAAACAATACTTTAATCGCATAAACTGGGTTGATAGCTTGTAAAATTGACCAGTCGCCAGACATGTTAACCAATCCTACAATACCTAAGAAAGAGAACCAAATAAACATGATTGGACCGAAGGCCTTACCAATGATGCTTGTACCCATCTTTTGAATAGAGAAGAGGACAAGCAAAATGATGACGGTAATTGCGATAACCATACTTTGCGATGAAACAGGTACGCTTCCGCCAAACTTCAGTCCTTTCAGCCCTTCGATCGCTGTCGTAACAGTAACGGCAGGGGTCAAAGTACCATCGGCTAAGATGGCGGCACCACCAATTAAGGCTGCCAGCACAAGCCATTTGGCCCGTTTTCTAACTAAAGTGTACAGAGCAAAGATACCACCTTCGCCGTGGTTGGTTGCCTTCAAAGCAATTACCACAGTTTGAAGGGTAGTAAGCAAAGTCACCGTCCAAAGGACAAGTGAGATGGAACCGATGATAAAGTCGCGGTTGACGTTACCGATACCACCATTGCCTGCAACAATAGACTTCATAACATAAAGTGGACTAGTACCGATATCGCCGTAGACAATTCCGATGGCGATCAGTAAGCCAGCCGCACTCATGCGTTTAGACTTGTTATTCATTATAAAAAATCTCCCACAAAATAAATTGTAGCCTTTAATAAAAAAAGAAAATGCCACGCGACATTTTCTTGATACACTCATTCTCTTCCAAAATGCGATACATTGCAAGGAAAATAATTATGTTTTAATGTTGCTATATAATGACTAAAGAATAAATAGAAACTAATAAAGAGTGAGTAATAATAGTAAAGGTGATTTATATGACAAGAGAAAATTCTACTCAATTTATGAGAAATGCTATTTTGGAAAAACTAGAAGATAGTTTGGATTATCAAGACGCAATCGAAAATATTAAACTCTCTGACGGAGAAACAATTTCTCGTGAAGATGTAAAGAAAGATTTAGGTATCTAGTATTGAAATATACAAGGAAATTATCAAACTTCGAGATATCGAAGTAGTCATAAAAGAGGGATGCACAATGCTAAACGAGTTAGAGGAAAAAATATTTGATGCTGAAGTCGATGCTCATGCACTTGAAAATCTCAAAAATAGTACGCGTACCTTCAGCGATGAAGAAGTACGTGGAAGCCGTGCAGCCAAAAATCGCCATATAGAACTAGATGAGAATGATGGCTGGGAATAGTACTAAGTAGTCTATTGACTGCTTTTTTCTTTACCCACAGGAGTAACTTCGCGAGGATTGTAGCCTAATTCTTCATATTCTCTTTTGATTTCAGCTTCGTAGTCATAATCATCGTATGCTGAATCTGACCATAGGTCATAATCTTTAGATTGTTTTGCTTGGTTAATCATTTTTATTTCCTCTAAAAACAAAAAAGCTCCCAAAAGGAGCTTTTTGATAGCAAATTATGAAAGTGATGAAGGAATTTGCTTACGTTGATCTTCATCCCATTTTTCCCATGCTTCGTAAGTGAGCATTTCTTCTGGCTTAACACCAGTCTTGTCAGCCATCACCTTAAGCAAGTCCTTGAAGTTGTAATCGTGGTATTGCAATACGTGATCAACTAACTTCTTGCGTGGGAAGTGAATGTTGTTCAAAAGATAGCCGTTGATATCAACCATGTTGTGGTTTTCATCGTAAAGGTTGATAACTTCAAGATCGTCTTCGTCGAATTCAGCGATGTAGAAGTTAGCGAAAACCTTCAAGTAGTCAGGTTGATCCTTGAATTCTTCAGCTGGCATGGTGGTCTTGTTAGCTTCTGGCATTACGACTTTAAGATCGTCGTTTTCTTCTTCAGTTTCTTTATCTGCTTGAGCTTGAGCGTTTTTTTCTTCTTCAGTCAAAGTTTGTTACCCCTTTATTTAGAAAATAAATAGTACAAAATCAATAATAATTCTACCGACTTTTGCAAATAAAAGCAAATAAAACTATTTTATTTGCTTTTTTTGGCTGCTTGACCCAGCAGCTGAAGATTGGGTTGATGATTGAGTAGAAGGTTGGCTGCTGCTACTTTGGTCGCTTTCCTCACTGCTTGATTGACTGCTTTGCTTGTCTTCACTGCCACTAGAAGATGATGAAGAACTATTCTTATCCTTATCTTGATCCTTGCTGCTTGAAGAATCACTGCTAGAGTCAGAAGAACTACTTGAGCTTGAATCGCTTGAGCTATTATTTTCCTTATTATTACTATTGCTGTCTTCCTTAGCACCAGACTTGGTATTTGAATTGTTCTTAGTATTCGCACTAGCAGGTTGATTATGTTGCACAGCATTGGTGTGGCTAATGTAAGCTCCGGCACCGCCTCCACCTAGAACGAATAGCGCAAAAATAGTACCCCAAAAGATTAGTTTCTTCATTGTATCGAGTAACTCTCCCTTATGATAGAAAAATTATTTTAACAAATTTGGCCCATTTTTGGGTTTCAAATTGTTAGTAATAGTGTAAGACATCTGGCCGGCAGGTTGATTATAAAAAGCTCAATTTTAATAAATATTAAATAGTAGAAAACATGAATATAAAGACTGATCAAATTGCTTTCGGTAATAAGAGGGGGACTTAAGAACCACACCTTCAAGAATGGTGTTAAAATGTTTGAATCATAAAGCAGTGTAGATTTTTTAAATTTTTATGTAATATAATTTTAAATCTTGTGTCTGCGGCATTTGCTAGATACAATAGTAGTGTTATATTGAGGAGGATAATACATGAAGAAGAGGCTTTTAGCTAGTATTGCAAGTGCGGTTATGCTGACTACAATTACTGTACCTGTTACTAATAAAAAAAGTATAAGTAGTGCTTTCAGTCAGAAAGTTATGGCTGCAGATTATCAGACACAATTTTTAAATTTGGCTACTAAACAAGCTGTTAAAACTGCAAAAAAATATGGAATTTATCCATCAGTAATGATAGCACAGGCTATTGTTGAATCTGGATGGGGGCAATCTGGTTTAGCAGTTAATGCAAATAATCTTTTTGGAATAAAAGCTGATAATGACTGGTCTGAAGGCGTTTATTCATCTAAAACGAGAGAAGAAACTAAGGGTGGAAAAAGCTATTATACAAAAGGTAAATTCAAACGATATAATTCGTTAGAAGAATCATTTGAAGATAACGGACGGAAATTGCGTGAAGGTGTTTCATGGCAACCTCTGCGATATCAAGGTGTATGGCTTGAAAATGCCGATACTTATGTGGCGGCAACTAAAGCTTTAACTGGTACATATGCTACGGCAAATAATTATAATATAGTTCTTAATTCAAGTATTACTGCCCATAATTTAAATAAATATGATCCAGTTATTTCTAAGGTAGCTCAAACATATATCGTGGAAAAATCAGGTTCTACTTACAACTGGCCAACTGCACCTTCAGTTGCTCATGCAATCGGTTCAGTTAAGCAAGGCGAGAAGGTAACTGTAACTAAGACCATTACCTTCAACGATGGTTCAAGCAGAATGTACATCGATGGCAAGGGCTGGATTGATGGTAGTTCTCTTGGTGGTGGCAAGAAGAGCAGTGAACCAATCACTCAAGCTCCAAAGGGTGCAACTAAGACTCAAAAGACTTTGATGCACAACGCTTATGTCTACGACAAGGACGGCAAGAAGCTCGCTGGCAAGGTATTCAAGATTAACGACGAAGAAGGTTCTAAGTTAATCAATACTTACGGCACCAAGACCATCAAGGGCAAGAGCTACTACCGTGTTGGTGAAAATGAATATATCGCAGCCGGTAACATCGACGGTACTCTTAAATTCTTGAAGCGTAATTCATACGTTTACAACCAATACGGCAACCGTGACAACAGCTTGAAGCGCAAGAAGAATGAACAAGTTGCAACTTACGGTAGTGCAGTAACTATTAACGGACAAAAGTACTACAGAATTGGTATCCGTCAATACATTAAGAAAGCTAACTTCATGTAAGAGAGGTATATTTGAAACTTAAAAAGATAACTATCGCATTAATTGCAGCAATCAGTTTTATTGGAATTTTTTCTAATCCAGCTGAAGTTCATGCTGCATCAATCAACACTGAAGCTAAGAAATATAAATATAGCGGCGTTACTTACTTATATAAGATGCTTAAGCTTGAAGGTATTAAGTACAATAAGTTCCCTGGCGTCGACTATCAAAATGGCAAGCCAGAAGGAATCGTCGTTCACGAAACCGATGACCCTGGTGCCACTGCCCACGATGAAGCAATTTACTTCAACCGTGAATGGCAGAATATTCAAGCTTATGTTCACGCCTTCGTTGATAGCAAGCAAGTGATCCAGATGTGCTCACCTAATATGGGTACTTGGGGTGCAGGACCTAAGGCGAATAATCGTTTTATCCAAGTTGAATTGTGTGAAGAAGATAGTAGGGATGCATTTATTAAGTCAATTAATAATGATGCGATCTACATTGCTAAGCTCTTGCACCGCTATAACTTGAAGCCTGACAATGCTTGCGACGATGGTCAAGGTACGATCTGGTCTCACCACGCCGTCAGCAACTTCCTCGGCGGAACCGACCACGTTGACCCCGACACTTATTTTGAAAAATGGGGCTACAGCATGGATCAGTTCTATTCCCTCATTAAGTATTACTATGACTTGCAAAAGAAGGATACTCAAAAGAATGTGGCTGTGAAGGACAAGGATCCAAACAAGACTAAGGAAGAAATTCCAGTTGTTCAAGGTGCTGTAACTTTAGGTCACGATGCATATATCTATGATGCAAAGGGCAAGAACACTAAGAAGTTAAAGGCAGCCGGCAGTCCAGTTGTAGTGATGGGCTACAAGATGATCAACAACAAGAAGTACTACCAGATTGGCAAGAACCAATACGTAGTTGCTTCAAACATCGATGCCACTCCTAAGACCGTGAACAAGGATACATACTTGCGCACTCGCACTGGCCAAATCGAAAGACAAAACAAGGTCAAGAAGGGCAGCCGAGTATTAGTTTACGGCAGTCAACTTACAATTAAAGGTCAAAAGTACTACGCACTTAATGCTACACAATATGTTTTAGCAAGTGACGTTAATTAGAAAAAACACGTCTTATCCTAAAAGTTGAAGTGAGACCCAAAAGTTAGACACTTTTGGGTCTTTTATTATGACTAAATTTAATAAAGAACAA
>NZ_CABUIW010000017.1 GCF_902491705.1 uncultured Lactobacillus sp.
GCTCAAGCTATAGAGGAATATATCAAATACTATAACGAAGAAAGGATAAAGAGCAGATTAAAAGGCTTAACTCCGAAAGAATATCGGAATCAAGCCTCTATTAATCCTATGTTTTAAAATGTCTACTTTTTAGGTCCCACTTCAGTTTAAACGAACGAAGTAATGATTTTTCTCTTTTTCATAATTTCTTTGGACATTTAAAAGAAAGACAGTCTTTCCGCTACCTCTAACTCCATAAACTAAGGAAGTTTGATACTTTGCATCCCCAATGTTCAAATGAAAAAGGTAATTCTGTAGAGTATTTTGTTGATCTAACAACATATTGGGAATACGACCAAAGCCTGGCATAAAAGGGTTTTTCATTATTAATACCACAAATAACTAAATTTTATTTTTTAATTTAAATACCTTATGATCATTCTCATCGTCATCAATATATTTAAAGCCTGTACGTTCAGCTACATGTTGACTAGCAAAATTTTCCTGTGCAGTACGCAAAATTAAATATTCCAACTTCAATTGTTTGAAAGAATACCCAATTAAAAATTCTACACATTTAGTCATAATTCCTAAATGTTGAAAATCACCTGATAGCCAATATCCCACTTCAC
This sequence comes from uncultured Lactobacillus sp., assembly GCF_902491705.1. Taxonomy (GTDB): domain Bacteria; phylum Bacillota; class Bacilli; order Lactobacillales; family Lactobacillaceae; genus Lactobacillus. The sequence continues at coordinate 612 of NZ_CABUIW010000017.1, forward strand.
CAGATTTCTTATTTAGCTTATGTAGATCGATCATTCCTGATATTTTCCCATCAATTATAATAACTAAATTAAATGCAGTTCCATCAACCATCTTTTGTTGGAATATCTTGATTGATTCAGTTTCTTTTTGAATAGAATCAATGCTATTGAGCCACTTTAAGTATTTAGCAAATTGATCATGATTTTTTTGAAGTTGATCAAATAATTCTGCTGCTTGCCACACTTCTGGTAAAACTAATTCTACTAAATGACCTTTTATTTTAAAACTATATAAAGTAAATGCTCTCATCATTTGTTCTTCTTTCCAATTGCTTCATCAATTAAAGGCGCAATCAAGTTTTCTTCTAACACCATATCAACAGGGCGATAGCTATTATCAATGCATTCATCCCAATACTCAATGTGCTTTTTATCAATATAGCTTTCGGACTCTTCTACAGCCTGACCACCTTCGCCTTGCAGCGAATACCAATAAAAGTAAGTATAACCATCAGGATTTTCTTCTTTGAAGACATTTTCAACATACATCTTTTCATTAGCCATTGTAGCAACAGTATCTTCATGATGATTGTTCAAAAAATCCATCCATTCTTGAGCCTTTGCTTCTTTACCTTTTTTAATTCGAAAACGAGTTAGTTCAATTTTCATTTATTCCACCTGATATATTTTACTCTTTATATTTATAATCAATATTCTAAGCTAAACTTTTCTTCAATACATGTTCTTATTTTTAAATCCAATAGCGAAAGAGCATTCAATTTTACATATACATTTTCTAAAAAAGATTTCAAATTATTAAATCGATGATATTCTTTCAAATCTGAAGAATAAGGATCAAAATCAAACGTATTTATCCAATCCAGAAAAGCTTTAGCAGAAATTTTTTTATTCTTAATACCTTCCACAAAAACATCTGCTAATCGATATTCTTCTCCATCAATAAAACGTTTATCTACCTTAATTAACATTTTTGAAGTAGAAGATAATAAAAGAGTAGTTAGCTTAGAATCAAAATTATCACTTTTAATTCCATCTGCTAATGCATCCGAGCAATGAGCAACAGCATGTACCCATCCATATTTAGTTGAATATCCTGTAAAATCTTGTTCTAAAGATAAATATTTAATTAAGTCTTTAAATGCTTTTATTTCTGTTGATTTACTTAGAATTCCAAAATATTTTGAATCGTAATCATTATTAACTCGAATAAGTAAATCCCAAAGTAGGCAAGCAAATGATCTTGTCAAAGTGGCTTGCCCTTGTTTATCCATTCTATAAAATAAAGTATTGTTTATTTCAAGTTGCTCTATCAAAAAATCAACTTGATGAAGCGAGAATTTTTCCTCAAACAATGCACTTCCCAAACTATTACAAACTAAGTTATCACGAATCAAATTATCAGAATCCCCAATATGCTCAAACAGCCATTTAACTTCTTCATTTGTATACTTTGCAGATTGATTATCTAATTTTTGCTCTAATGTATTTTTTATTGTTACAGTGGTATCTTTCATTATTTTTCTCCCAATTCCATCGTATCTTGCGAAAACTTCACTGGAAATTCATCCGACCACTTATCTACTACTGTATCAACAACCTTAAAACCAAACTTTTCATACAATTTCTTAGCACGAAAATTATTTGTGAATAATCTAGTTTCACTGGTCGACTCATTTCACTCAAAGCTCTTTCAATCAATTGACTAGCGATTCCTTGTCCTTGCATATCTGGACGAACATAAACGAATTCCAAGCTGTGAGGTCTAAAACCAATAAAACCTAACATTTCTTCATTATCCAAAGCAAGATAGATTTTACAATTCAACAAATAATCTAGGTATGGTGCGCTCTTTAACGGAATAAAAGTCCCTTCTAAATTTTCACTTTGTAGTTCTTGCATCCTGCCAGCATCCATTACATCGCAAAGTTGCTCAAAGTACTTTTCTTCATAGGGCTTTATTTCCATGTAACTCACCTAATTTCTTAAAAACCGCTAAGCAATTAGATCTCTCCAACTACTTAGCGGTTCAACTTAATTCTTACTAATATAATCCAAAATTGTAAACATTACTTTTTCATTTTCTTTAGGAACACCATGTGCAATGATTTCACTAGCATCTTGCTTTAATGCATTATTATCATCAGCGTATCCACCATCATTAATTGCGATTTCACGCAAGTTATTTTCTAATGGCTCAAAGTGAAATTGTAAACCAACAATATTATCTCCTAATATGAAACCCTGATTTTCAAGTAAGTCACTGGAAAATAGCAACTTGCCGCCTTCAGGAATTGAAAACATTTGTTGGTGCCAATGCAAGGCAGTCAATTTATCAGGAATTCCTGCAATTTGCTTATCCTTCAAATATACAGGTGCCCAACCTACTTCCTTATATTTTGCATCTGAGATTGTGCCACCAAATGCCTTAGAAATTTGTTGTGCGCCAAAGCAAGCACCAAACATTGGCTTATGTTCTTTAGCCAATTCTTTAATTAATTGTCTTTCTTGATGAATCCAAGGAAAATCGTCGTTAGGACTCATTGGACCGCCCAATATTATCAACATGTCAGTTTCTTCTGCAGTAGGTAATTTACCAAAAGTTGCAGGATGGTAAACGTAAAATTCTGCATGTTGCTGATCAGCCCACTTTTCAATTGAGCCTGGTCCTTCATTAGGTGTATGTTGTAAAACGTTAATTCTCATATCTATCCCCTCAAATTATTCATTGATGAACTTATAGAAATTATCAGAAAAGATCTTTTGCTTATCTTCCTTACTAATTCCTAAATCATTAATTGCTTGAGTTACAATCTTATCAGCACCAGATGGCATTACTGCAAAAGGTGCATCTGTACCAAATAATACATGATCTAGGCCATAATAATCAATTGCTAATTGCAATGCTGGAGTATTACCTAAGATAGCAGTATCAACATAGAACTTCTTAAAGTCTTGAGCATGTTCCTTATCTAAAATATAATCAATTCTACCACTAAAGAATGGAACCATTGCACCAGCATGGTGAACTAGAATCTTTAAATTAGGATAATCCTCAAAAACATTGCTTTCTACCAATTGAAGCATCGCTTGAGATAGCTCATATTCCCATGAAAATACCAAATTATTGTCTGGTTTTCTATTATCGAATACGGGATGCATCCATAATGGAACATTGTGCTTAGCCGCTTGAGCTAATACTGGTCTAAATTCTGCATTAGCAATACTTTTGCCCAAATGACGCGTAAAGATTTGTGCACCAATTAAGTTTTTACTTTCTTTTATAGATGAAATAGTCTCACAAGCTGCTTCAATATTGTTCATTGGTAAAATGGCAACACCACCTGCAAACTTGTCAGGATGCTGTTCAACGATGTTCGCTAATTCATCATTTGCACCACGACAAAGTTCAGCGGCAAGTTCTGATCCAACAAAATCTTCTGGACTAATGTTGGCTAAAGATATTACCTGCTTAGTATTTTCATCTGGCCATTGTGCTAAGCGAGCGTCTAAATCCACTAATGTTTTGATTTTAATAAATGGGAACATCTTAGGAATGTTGGGTTCGATAGCCAACATTTTTTCATAATATTCAGTTGGTAAAATATGTGCATATGAATCTATTTTCATAAAAAATCTCCTAATTAAACGTCAGATACTATAACATAAGCAATGGTAATACGATCTATCACTTCATCTCACTTGATAACTTCATGCTTTTTTACTTAAAACTCTGATACTACAAATTGATCATCTTTTTTAGTAATAATCTTAGTAAGTTTAAATTGACCATTGTCAAATTCAATTTTGGCAACAGAAGCATTGGAAAAGCCAATTTTAAAGATCTTATCCATATCTGCATTGATAGATTTCAAAAAGTTAAGGATTGCACCCGCATGTGACACTATCAGTATATTTTTATCACCTGGATTATCCTGTGCAATTTTCAAAAGTGTATCAGTCATTCTTTTTACTACTTGGTCTTCACTTTCGCCACCATATTTCACGAAAAAATCTTTATATGGTATAGGCGGATTAAGTCGCTCATCTTGTGCTTCAAAGCTGCCAAAGTAACATTCTTTTAAGCCTTTTAGCCTCTGATAAGGCAGCTCATTATTAGTAGCCAATTCCAAAGTATCCGATGCTCTTTCAGCAGTTGAAGTATAGCCCTTATCAAAATGAATGTTATACGATCTGAAAAAGTCACCCATTTGTTTTGCCCGATTAATTCCTTCTTCAGTTAAAGGCGAATCTGACCAGCCTTGAATTTTATGCCATAAATTAAAGTAAGTCTGACCATGTCGCATTAAATAAATTGTTGTCATATTTTTCCTCTCAAACGTTTATATATAATTTTATTATAATTTTTAAAAAAGCGGTTTCAAAGTCAAATATCAAAAAAGCTACGTTGATTTTAACGTAGCTCTTTTATTAATTACCTTGCTTCAAAATAATATCAGTTGGCTTGATGTCCTTACCAAAGTATTGTCTTAATTCCTTATTGTAGTCCTCTACAAAGAAGCTTTCTTTATTTAGCTTAGTAATTTCCTTATTTGCCCATCTCAATAATGAACGATTGCCTTTCTTAACAGCAGGCGAAATATATTGCTTAGGTCCAATGCTCTTAATACCAACTATATATTTAGGATTTTGCTTTACCCAAGCATACAGATATGAATTATCATCAGCTAAAGCTGCTCCTCTGCCATTTTTTAACGCATTAAATTGCTGAGTCTTAGAATCGAACTTCAACAAGCTTACGCCTTTTTGAGTTGAAAAGTAGTTTTCGGCAGTAGTACCCTTGGTAACAATCAATTTCTTATTCTTTAATTGACTAGCAGTAGTGATTGGCGCGCTCTTTGGCGAAATCACTCCAACAGAAACTTTCATGTATGGCTTAGCATAGTCTACGACTTCTTTTCTTTCAGGCGTAACTGTAAAGTTAGCCAAAACGATATCTGCCTTATTTGAATTCAAAGTATCAACACGGTTGTTGGCATTAACTTGAATGAATCTAATCTTCACTCTTAAGTCTTTAGCCATGCGGCGAGCAAGATATACATCGTAACCTACTCGCTTACCATCTGAGTTAACCCAGCCATATGGTGGCAGGTCACCAAAGACGGCAACCCTGATATAGCCGCGTCTTTTAATTTCAGAAACTCCATTTTGACTACTCCAACGACTAGCAGATGTGCCGCTGTTCAAGCCCTTCTGTGTAAAACCGAAGTAAGCAGAGACAATCACTAATAAAATAGCTAGCCCACTTATAATCCAGTTAAAGATATTTCTATTTTTCATCTTAACCCTCCACTAGAAATCCATGCTATCTAGGAATTCACGAGCACGTGCAGTTTGTGGATTTTTGAAGAATTCTTTGCCTGGTGTATCTTCCAAGATTTGACCATTTTCAAGAAACAGCACTTCATCTGCGATCTTTTCCGCAAAGTTCATTTGGTGCGTTACTACGATCATGGTCATATGGTCTCTGTTTGATAATTCTTCAACGATTTCTTGCACGCCGCGAACCATTTCAGGGTCAAGGGATGCAGTAATTTCATCCAAAAGCAAAATTTCAGGATTCATAGCCATAGCTCTAACAATTGCGACTCTTTGCTTTTGACCACCTGATAATTCTCTAGGATAAGCAGAAGCATAATCTTGCAAGCCTACTCGCTCTAGTAACTCTTCAGCCTGTTTTTTAACTTCGTCTTCTTTTCTATGTTGCACCTTAACCGGGGCAAGCAAAATATTCTCCATCACATTTAAGTTAGGGAAAAGATCATAGCTCTGAAATACCATACCGATCTTTTGTCTCAACATTTGCCATTCTTTTGGCGAAGGATTAATTTTCTTATCGTGAAAGTAAATACTGCCATTTTGATAATCCTCTAATCCGTTCAAAGTACGAAGAAGAGTACTTTTACCAGAACCTGATGGTCCAAGAAGCGTTAAAACTTCACCCTTTTTAAGATTAAAGTTAATGTCGTGTAAAGCTTGCCAGTTGCCATAAAACTTATCTAAATGTTCTACCTTTAAAATTTCTTCTGTCATAATTGCACCTAATCCTTATTTGCTGTTAAACGCTTTGCCCAAGCTGATAATGGATAATCTAAAACAAAATATAAGATGAAGATAAAGCCGTAAATCCAAAATACTCCTGTTGGATACTTTTGATTATTAGCTTCAATGATTTGTTGACCTACATTAATTACTTCCATGATATTAATTACCATTAAAAGTGAAGTAGTCTTAATTACACGAGTTGCCAAGTTAATTGTTGCAGGCAGTTCTAATTTAAGTGCTTGCGGCAATAGTACATATCTAAAAAGCTGCATATTGCTTAAACCGAGTGCCAATCCTGATTCACGTTGACTTTTTGGTACTGATTCAAGTGCCCCACGCACAATATCACTGAATTCGGCAGCTACCCATAATGCGAAGGCTAAAACTGCCATCCAAGTTGCGGCCCAATTAACATGAAATGTTCTTGGCAGGATGTAATAAACCAGGTATAAAAGAACAATTGTTGGAACTATTCTGAAGAATTCTAGATATAGTCTTAAAATAAAGCGAATAACTTTGTTGGGCATCGTACGCAAAATTCCCAAGATCGTGCCAAGAACTAATCCGATAACTAAAGAAATTGCCGCAATCCAAATTGATGTCCATAATCCAGCTAATAGCCGTGCTAGATTAGTTCCTTCAAATAAAACATTAATTCCCGAATGCACCATAACGAACTCTCTTTTCTAACCAATTCAAAATCAAAATTAACGGAATCAAAATTATTGCGTATGCAACTACCAGCATGAATAAATATTCATTTGAACGGTAATACATCCCTATTAGGTCCATTGCTGTATTAGTCAATTCTGGAATTGCAATTACAGAGAAGATAGAAGTCTCTTTAATTAAAAAGATGATGTTGGCAGCTAAGGCTGGCACGCTAAGAGCTAACCCTTGTGGAAAGACAACATATCTTGCTAGTTGCAATCTGTTCATTCCTAAAGCTTTACCACTGTTAATTTGACTTTTAGTTACACCGTTAAATCCGCCAGTAAAACCTTCTGCCATATATGCCCCACCTAAAAAGATTAATCCGATGATTCCGCAGACTTCTGCGGACATTTTTAAACCGAAAATTGGGAAAGCATAGTATAAGAAGAATAATTGAATCAATAATGGCGTATTTCGTGCCAGTTCTACATATGCGGTAGAAATTTGACTTAAAACCGGCACCTTAAAGTATTGAAATAAGCTAGCGATGATTCCTACTATTATTGAACCGATAATTCCGACTAAAGATAGCCAGAGGGTTAACTTGAACCCTGCTACAAAGGCAGGCATTGCCTGCTGGATAATCGTCCAATTCATATAAAACCTCCAAACAACACAAAAAGACCTACGAAACTAAATTCAGCTTAGATCGTAGGTCTTTAATTATTACTAAAATATAGCGTTATTAATTATTGAAGTACGGCACACTGAATTTTCTGCATAACAAAGAAAGTTGACAGCATGGACAACATACGTTAACGATTTGATTGTTTGCAGTTAAATTCAACATGTTTGTACTCCTTTCCCGAACACTAATGATAAGTAAGCTATTAACCATAAGTAAGTTTAATTCTATGCTTACTTTATGTCAATAACTTTTTTAAAAAATATTTAATTTAAAATATCAATGATTATGTAAAATAGTTAAATTCTAGTAAAGTAAATATCGTATTGCTTGAAATTCACTTATTTAATACTCCACAATAAAATATTATTTTGTTTTTCTAACATGACATTACTTATACTGCCATCTTGCTCCATTTGCTTCAAAGATTCTAAAACAAACTTTCTTTGACTACCTTTCAACTTTTTAGCTGCTTTGACTGCTAAAGCAAAATCTTGCTTATTTTTAGCAATTCGCTTATGGTCAGAAGCTGCATCTTTTAAAGTGGTTTTTCTATTTAATCTATCAGAGTCTCTTTTTTGTATTCTTCTCAATGGGGTAACTACTTTTTGAAGTGGCTTACTGTAGATAGCATAGTATTGCAAGCCAGCATTTGGAGTCCAAGCATTATATTTATGGTTCTTGGATGTAACTAAATATTCTGGGGAGCCACTCACATTTTTAAATACCATAATCTTGATCACTTTAAATCTGATGTGTTTAATTTTCTTGGAACTAATAGTCTTAGTTCCTTTAAAAAATGGATTATTTAAAAGCTTTTCATAGTTATCCTTGCCAACGAAAATGGGTTGAGCTGTCGAATTAACATTTAAAATATAGCCCCATTTGCTAAGCTTAGGTGTATCTTTGAGTACATAATGTTTTTGGGCCTGTGATGTAATTGCCGTTTTATTATTCGCCGCATTAGCTGTAATTGGGGTTGTATCTAGTAATGCCGCAAGTGAAACTACAGTAAATAAAGTTGTAAAAATCTTTCTTGATTTCATTGTTTAGCCTCTTTATCTTTTAACTATCATCATTTACATTTTACAGCTAACGAATAATTTTAAGTCATATTCCCCTGTGAAGGGAATTAGTCTGGCAAATTATCACTTATCTTTTTATAATCAGCCTGTCTTAAAAGCTTTTTAATTTCTATGGCTTGCTCTTTATTCGTATATATTAAATAAAAATACAAGGTTAACTCTTTAAAAAGACATAGTTCTGGATCCGATGCAAGGCCTTTTAACCATGATAATATTTTAAAAGCAACTTTATCTGAATCTGTAAAATACTTTCTTAAAATATATAAATAATTAATTCCAACAGTAGCTAATCTTCTCTGTTTAGTTAAACTTTGATCACTTAATTTTTTATACTTTTTAATTAGCATCATTACCAATGGCGTTACATCATTTAGATTATCTTTACGAATAGAATTACTTAAAAGTACGATAGCATTTTCATCGTTCATCCATTCTTGATATTTAAAGAAATCATGCATAGCATGCTTAATAGATTTTTCATCAGTTTCTGAATTTAATACTCCTATAATCAGGTCTGCTCTATCTTTTAGTTCAGCTGGCGCATGCTTAATATTTAAAATTTGCTCCTTTATTTTTTTAGCTTTTTCTATATCGTTATCATAAAAAGCCTGATTTAATTTTTGAGATATTTGAGAGCAATTCATTTCATCATTTGTTGGAAAATACCTCTTAAAAAAATCAGCCATTGATATTCCATGTAACTGTAAAATTACGATCAGATCATCTACAAAAATTCTGTTTTGGCCTTTTTCCATTTTGGAATAATGTGTAACTGTTATTTTGCTACCTTTAATCATTTGAGCTTGTGTTAATCCCAGTGATTGACGTAATTGCTTTAATGCTTCTCCAGTTGTCATAAATTTTACCTTTCACATGATGCTAATCTCAATATTTTACGCTTTAGCACTTGTTATACTAGAATAGTTTTTTGAAGCAAATAATTAAATTCACTTAATTAATACGATAATTGAAAGCACTATGAAAAAACTATTCAGCATTCTATTTTTAATATTAACTTTTTCACTATTAGGGTATTTCTTCTTACCTAAAAAGGTCAATCCAATCAAAAACGGACAAATCGTTTTGCGTCCAGCCAAGATAACCAACTATCAAACTGTCCACACCAAGTTAGTTAGTGATAAAACCTACCCTATTTATCAAAACGTCTCTTCAAAAGGCGGAGTTAACGCTACTTCTTCAACTAAATATTTTAGAACTAGCTTGCTCCAGTCACAGCGTTCGGCAAAAACAAAGAACGGGACTTACTGGCAATTAGTTATCAATGGCCGAGAAGCTGGCTGGGTTAATGAAAAGTGCTTTTTGAGAAATAAGATTTCGGTGGCTAAGCATATTTCGTTAGTTAGAAATAACTATTATGCTTTTCCAGTAAGGGATGCAATTGCCTATGCAGTGGATAAACACGGAACAATGATTAATCCTAATCAAGTCCAAGTTTCGCAAAAAAATATTAGTTCTGCTAATCCAGGCATTTATCGCATCACATACAAATATAAAAAGCTCACTGCTCAAGCCAACATCAATGTTCGATCCAATGTCAATGAAGGAATAACTGTCGCAAATCAAATTCCTACGCCAGGTCCAACTGAAGTGAAGACTTTTTCAGGTAGTTCTAAATCCTCATCCCCTAACTGGAATGTAGAAAACAACTACCAACCAGAAACCAAGATTGACAATTATAATGGTTCAAATGGTGCTACGATGCGAACCGTTTTTTATCAACCGCGTTTTCACTTAATTGATTACGATCAATATGATGATCAACTAAATCAAGTTGGTGTCATTCCTCAAGGAATCAATCTATTTCAAAATCAGCTAACTGTCTCGTACTTCAGTCAGCCTAATGCTACTTGGGGACACTTAGTGACTTATAATCTCAATGATTTAACCAGTCCTCTTCAAACACAAAACTTGCTTAAAATGAGCTGGCGCAGTTTTGAACACACTAGCCAAAACATCAATGTCTTTCCATATCAAAAATTAGGACATGGACAATCACTTGGTGCCACAAAAAAATATGTCTATGTACTGGCCAGCAACAATTTAGAGTCCAATCCTACTAAATCCGAAGAAATTTTGCAGATTTCTCGCAAGAATTATCAAATTAAAAATCTTTGGACAATCAAGACTTGGAATCGTTCTGAATATTATCCACGCTATTTTCATAACGCATACTTCGTAAATGGCCACCTAATGTACGCCGTCTTCCATAATGCTACTAAGGGGAGCTATGAATATTGGCGCATTACTCGACAAGGTGATACTTGGACAGCTGCAGAAGTTGAAGCTACTCAATCCAATTTTGTAAAAGATAATTCGCCTCTTCAGGGCTTTACTTATACAAATGGCAATTTTTACTTGGCCTTTAATGACAATATTTTTCAAATTAATAGACTAGGAAAAGTACTAAAGCATTATCAATTCCACACTTTGCGCGAAACCGAAGGAATCGCAATCAAAAACGGCGCACCATATATTGAACTGGCACGTCGTCCTGAATTGTTAGAAGTGAAGTAATTAATTCTAATAAATATAAAATTTCTTATACTTAAAGTTCCCAACTTGCTTACCAATCATACCGCTCCATCATCCTTCACCTATTTTTTCATTGACAATAATTTCGAACAAAATAAAATTAAACTGTATAAAAATAATATTCTTTTACATGGAGGATGTAAAAATGAAGAAGAAACATATTGTTACGGCATTTTTAGCTGCTGCAATGCTAGCTGCACCAATTGTCAATGTCAATTCACAAAAGATTAGTGCTGTAGAAACCAAAGATGCATGGACAGAATATTTTAGAATGGGTACTTCTGGCAATCGTATTCACCCATACACTGATGCTCAAAATTTTATTGATATCAGTAAAGCAGAACGAAAACTCATCATGGAACATTTCAGTTCACTGTTTCAGGATGAATTAATTCCTGCTTGGTATAATGCAAAAATTGAAAATGTTTCTGCACTAAATAACGGTACTTATACTCAAGAAATATTCATTCCGTTAACTTACACTCCCAAGGGAGTTCACGGTGGCTATTTGAACGAAGAGCCTAAAGAGAGATTATTCAATACCATGATTAATGAATCTGGTAGTTCATCTGTTCAAATTGCAAATGATCACTATGCTTCTGCTCCACGTGCTTTTGATGAAGGCATACAAACCAGCAATTGGCGTGTACTTATAAGAGATATTTCTTATACAAATCCCCTAAAGAAAAACAGCTGGGGCTTTCCAAGCAATAAACCAATTGGTATTTCAATTACTAGAACCGTTAAGAATGGCTCTGATCCATTAAAGCCAGTTGCCAATAAACCAGTTGATATTGATTATACAGGTAGCAAGTCAGTATCAATTTATAGCTACAAGCGTATTAAAAAGAATAAAAAGAAATTGGTAAAAGTTGGACGAATTAAACCATATCAAGGCTTCTATGTGTATGGACGCAGCAAGAATAATTTGTTGAAGGTCGGAACAAATAAATACATTTATAATCGTGGAATTTATAAAACAGAATCTTCTGTCTACTAATCTAAAAAGCATCTGTAAACGATACATTACTTTGCGTGAAACTGAAGGAATTGCAATCAAAAACGCACACCATATATTGAATTGGCACGCCGTCCTGAATTGTTAAAAGTTAATTAACATACAAAAACTCTCAGACAACAAATATCTGAGAGTTTTATTTATGCTATTTTTTAAAATAGCTTAGCTTCATCTTTAAATATAATTTCTTCTTAAACCAATAAAGATAGTCAATATTAATAAATCAGCACAACCACCTAGACTGTAATTATTCTTCAAACACACTTGATTCAATTGATCCAAATACTTTCTACCTTTTTCAGAATTATAGCCACCTAATCTCAAATAATTGTTAGCAACTTCTTTTAACCAAGTTAAAACTTGAATATTTCCTGCTCGTTTAATTAAATTTGAATCCTCAGTTTCAGTAGCAATTTTCATCAAAGTATCAAGTAATCGTGCTTTTAATTCACCGGTACTATTTTTCAAAAACGGAAGAGCTATATCTTTTACTATTGGATAGCCTGCTTCAGCTTCTCCACGAATACCGGTTTTACCATACTGCAAATATTCTTTTTCACCGGCTGTTTGCTTATGATTTAAATTTTTTAAATCATGTCTAACTAAACCTTTAGTCATTTTCTTAACAATTTCAAAAGTATCGCCACCAGATGTTTCACGATAGCTTTCTGCACAAACAAGCACTCCTAAAGAAAAAATTGCACCTTTATGAGTATTTACGTTGTTTGTCGCTGCAAACATTGTTTTTTCGGCCTCAATACCTGCTTGTCTAAGTTTATTAAACATTTCGGTAAGATTTTTTCCTTTAAAATTGGCCCCTATTCTTACAGCTTCCTCAAAATATGGCTGTAAACTTAGACTGCTATCAATAAATAAATAAGTATCCATATCAGGATGAGGGCCACTTGAAATCGGATCGACCAATCCAGGTTTAGGAGCCGTAACAACTTCATAAAGTAAAGCTCTTATGGCATCTTGTGCAATCGAAAATTCTATTTCTGACATTATATCTTTCCTTAGTTTATGCTAAATATCGTGCAGCCATCAAATAATGACGCAAAAGTTGATTAAATTGAATAGGTGCCTCTGACATAATATCATGTCCAACATTATCCAAAACCGTAGCCGTTATTTGATTATTCTCTTTTTTCATCCATTCAGCAAAATTACAGTCATAATATGGACTTTACTTTGCAGCAACTACATTAATTGGAATACGAGTGTTCATAACTACTGGTCGCCAGTCTATGCTTGAATGCTCTTGCAATAATTTTATATTATTTTGGCGATTAAAAGGATAGTCTACTTTTGCTTTTGCTACTTCAACGGCAATTTGCGGTGCAACACCATTTAGTGTTTCTTTTACATTAGGAACTTTTAAAGTTTCCTGCTTAAAATTATCTTTAGTATAATTCATGAAACCGTAATGCCAATTACTAGTATTAAGCATGTAAGGACTCTGATCGATGATAATCGCAAATTTTATAATCTCTGGCTTAACTTTTAATAAATTATAGATAACACTCCCGCCCATAGAATGACCTACAAAGACTGCTTGGGATATCTGCAAAAAATTAAGTAATTCAATCAAATCCTGAGTTAATCGACTAAGCGTTTGCCCCTTAGCAGTTCGCTCACTTTTACCCATGTTACGATGATCATACGTGATGACTTGATAGCCCATTTGCAACAAATATTGTTTTTGAGCAGTCCAAATTTCTTGATAACCACCAAAACCAGTAATTAAAATAATTGGCTTACCTTTTCCATTTATAGAATAAGCTATTTTTACATCATCACTAGTCTTAAAAAACATTATTCAAACCTTCTCAAAGCTTGCCATGGATCTTTACTTAAGACAGGTCCAGTTGCCGTTTTTATCAAATTAGTATCTGCTCGATTATTAGCATATTCTTCTAAAGAAAATCCAGCTTCTCCACGAACCACTTGTACATCGGCATGTGTTCCAAATTGATTCAGTTGTTTCAAAATTTCTTTAGCTTTTTCAACACTAATCTTTGGAAAATTAATTGCAATAATATCCAAATCGCTATTGTGTTCCGGTGTATGTTTGACCATTTTGACCCCTGTAGCCATTTCATAAGCCAAAGAACCACTAATGCCCCAACGATAATTTTTCAGATATGGCTTAATTTTAATTAATGCCTGAAATTCTGGCATCATATAGCGCTCTTTAGCTAATTTTTTCCAAGATTCATGCTTAATAAAATAATCTACATGATATATTTTTTCAATATTATCTATAGCTAAATATCCACCAATTCTTTGATTACGCTCATATCCTCGCAATCCTACGGGGATTTTACCGTTTATAATTTTTCCTCTTCTAACCACGACAATTTTCGCTTTAGACAATGAATCCTTTGCCCAATCGGGTAAAGGATTCACATCAGATATAAAATCTTTTACATTATTAAAAGTCAATAAATCGTGTGGCCAAATATCTTTTATTTGTCCCATTGTTCATCAATCAATTTACGCATCTTTAAAGTTGCTTTACGACCACTTGCTACAGCAATTGGAGTTTCATAACGAAAATGTAAATCAGTTGGCTTACCTTTTGTACTTTCAATTGCTTCATCAATCAAACCATTGATTTCATTAACAGCTTTATCATTAGCATCCCAAGAAGAAACATCTTTTACAAGTTTATAAAGAGCTCCTAATTTTTCATAATTAAAAATGTCATATGCCATTGCAGGAACATGTTTAGTAGCTTCCTCAAGTTCAGCAATTGTTCTTTGAGTAATTCTTGCAGCAGAAGCTTTAGACATAGCTTGAATTGTAATTGATTTATCACCCAAGGCGATCATTCGATTTGATTGTAAACCGTGGGCCAAGAAACCACCGGAAACAGCATCCCCAGGAATAAAGTCAATTACAGGATGTCCTGCTTGACGAGCCTTAGCATATGCGGCTGCTGAAGAAGCAAGACCAATATGAATACCAATTAATTCTTCTTTATAGCCATAAGCTTGACTTGGAACATCAACTATTAAAACGATTGGACGCTTAATTTCTTTATCCTTGTCTTCTTCAACAATCTTATTAACGATCTTAGAAACAACAAAGCCTTCTTGTAAACCAACTTCACCGTGGCGAACACGTGGGAATTTGTTATTTTCATCAGGAACAATAGCAATATATTCCTTACCATCTTTTTGAGCATGAAGAACAGTTGGATATTCTGACTTAGCATTTTGAATACCAGTTAATTTTTCAAACCATAAACGTCCTCTACTCTTAGTACCAGGTTCTTCACTAGCTACAGCAGCTGGGACATCATGCTCATTGGCTTGATTGTTCTTGTATAAATCACGATATTGTTCCGTATTCAAAGGCTTAGCAAAATCAATTTTATCTAAAAGGGATAAGTAGAAATCAGCTTTATCGGTTCTGTGAGCATCTTTCTTTTCATCAATCGCAGAATTAATTGCATCTCTAATTTTGTCGACATCATCATCAACTAATTCATCTGCAATACCAGTGGCTACACGTTGACGAGCACCTAATGTATTCCAAATCAAATCCTTGTCACTAGAATCAAATTCACGAACGCCAGCTTCTTGTTCAATAACTTCTGGACCATTCAAAGCGATTCTGGCTTTTTTAGTAGTAATCAAATATGAAAGAATGGCACTAGTAATGGACATCCCACCGAAACTACCAACGCGACCAGGTACAAGGCCGATAACTGGAACATATTTCTTTAAGGCAATAACAGCATTTTGAATTTCTGAAATAGAAAGTAATCCATAGTTAGCTTCCTGTAATCTAACGCCACCGGTATCTAAAATGATAACTGGATATTCTGTCTTACCATTCTTATTATCAGTTAAAACTTTCTCTAAAGTAGCAACAATCTTAGCACCGGAAACTTCACCGATACCACCACCTTGAAAATCCCCTTCAATTGAGATAATTACAACATTTTTGCCATTAAGTTGACCTCTAACAACGATTACCCCATCATCACTTTCAGGAACAATTTTTTGTGGCTCCAAGTGAGGAGAAATCATATCAAATTCTGGTCCAACAATCTCACGGCCGGTATTTTCATCAACTAAAGCAAAAGCGCGTTGACGACCATTTAATTCTACAAAACTATTCTTCATCGTTTAAAGCCTCCATTGCTTGAGTTAGACGCAAATTAACAACACCAGGTGTGGCACCAAAATCGTGAATAACAAATTTTCCCTTTAATGGATAACGGGTAAAGAAACGATCTAAAACATTTTTCCACACATCTTTAAAACCATCACTACCTGTAACAATATCTAAAGTTGTTTCTTTTTCATCTGTTGGATAAAGCAAAACTTCTAAATCTCCAGAAGCGACTACTCCAACATGAACGAATTTTTTAACTGCATTATTATTTTGATAAGTAAAATGAAGCTTTTCCATTATTCTTGACACTCCTTTTTAATTAAGACCATGATCTGAATTTTGCAGGTGGATTGTAAAGGCCGTGTGACCATTCAACAATATCATTCATGGTTTGAGCAGCTAAAAGTGAACGCTTAGCATCTTGTCTGCGAACGCCTAAATCTTCAGGCAACGCAACAATACCTCTTTCACGTAAATCTTTAACAGTAGCAGGATTTGAACGTAAACCAACAGGAGTTACACCAGCAATAGCTTCAATAGCAGCTTTTCTTTCTTCCATACTGTCAGTCTTATAAAGATAAGCAATACCTTCTTCAGTAACAATATGAGTAGTATCTTCTGAGTAAATCATGATTGGTACATTAGCCAACTTAGCTTCTTTACGAACTTCTTCAGCATCCAAATGATCAACAAAGACTGGCTTTTTATTTGCACCAAAAGTTTCCACCATTTGAACAACTAATTTTTGACCTTTTCCTAATGGATCATCATCTGGTTTTAAGCTTTGCCAAGCTGGAGTAGAGTGACGACGACCTGTAGGGTTAGAACCCATGTTAGGAGCACCACCAAAACCAGATAATCGGCCATTAGTAACAGTTGATGAGTTACCCCATTGATCAATTTGCAAAGTAGAACCAACAAACATATCTAAGGCATATTGACCAGCAACTTGTCCTAATGCACGGTTTGAACGCATCGTACCATCTTTACCAACAAAGAATATGTCTGGTCTAGCAGCAATATACTTCTCCATTCCAACTTCACCACCGAAGGAGTGAATTGATTCTACCCAACCATCTTCAATTGCAGGAATCAACGTTGGCGTTGGATTTAATTCCCAGTTGCGGCAAATTTTACCCTTTAAACCAAGAGAATCACCGTAAGTAGGCAAAAGCAATTCAATAGCTGAAGTGTTAAAACCAACACCATGGTTCAAAGTTTGAACATTATGTTTAGCATAAATACCTTTGATAGCCATCATACCCATTAAAATTTGTAATTCAGTAATAGCTTGTGGGTCACGAGTAAACAATGGCTCCAATTGATATGGTTTATCAGCCGGGATCACAACATCTACCCAATCACTAGGGATATCAACTCGAGGTAATTTATCAACTACTTCATTTGCTTGCACAATAACAATGCCATCATGGAAAGCAGCAGCTTCAACAATCGTTGGTGTTTCTTCAGTATTGTAACCAGTGTAAAGATTACCATCACGGTCAACCTTGTCTGCAGCAACTAAAACAACATTTGGAATCAAATCAATGAATAAGCGGCCGAACAGCTCTAAGTAAGTGTGAATATCACCAACTTGCATAGTACCATCAGCGATCATTTGCGATACACGAGTACTTTGTGGTCCAGCAAATGAAAAGTCCATCTTAGAAGCAATTCCTAAATCAAAAATATCTAAGTGCTCTGGACGAGAAATACTAGACATAATCATATGCAAGTTGTTCACCTTTTCAGGATCTACTTTTGCTAATGCTTCAGACAAAAAAGAAGCTTGCTTTTGGTTATCACCCTCAAGAACAACCTTGTCCTTTGGTTTAATTAAAGTTTCCAGTATTTTAACAACATCCTCGGTTTTAGCAAATTTACCATTTAATAGGCTACTTGCCGCTTCTAACCGAGCATTTTTTGCATCACGATGAGTGTGCCAATTCTTTTCAGTCATTATCTTTTTCCTTCCATTTATTTAATAGAAAATCAGCGTCATCTATCGACATATTTTGTAAGGTAATAGTTGAAAGTTGATTTGTTTTTGCCTTCAATAACTTTGTAAAAGCTAATCCAGGAGAAAACTCAACACTAACGTTAGGTTGGTACTCCAAAGCAACATTAATCATAGTTTCCCAGTAAACCGGATAAATCAAATTATTTGCCAAATCATATTTGATCCCATCTAAATCTTTAACGGGATGCCCATTGTAATTAGCCAAATAAATACAATCAGTTTTTCGCAATTCCAACTTAGAGATTGCCTTTTCTAATTTTTTAGCTACAGGTTTCATCAATGGTGAATGTGATGGATTAGGAACATGCAAAAGGATTGCCTTTGATGCTCCAGCTTTTTTGGCTAAATCAAGTACTTTTTTAATCACCGTTAATTTACCAGAAACTGTATTCTGTAATTCAGAATTCTGATTTGATAAATAAACAGGTTCATTATTCGAAAATACTTGATTAACAATTTCACCTACTTCACGTCTTGACAATCCAACTACAACACCCATTCCATAACCTTCTGGATATGAGTCTTGCATTAACTTTGCACGTAAAGAAACTAATCTAAAAACATCTTTCAATTTAATGATCCCAGCTGCATAAGCTGCGCCAAAAACACCCAAAGAATGTCCAGCAACTAAAGTTGGCTTCCATCCTAATTTCTTCATTTGATTAACTTGGTCAATCTGTAGAAGCAAAATGCTTAACTGAATCTGCTGTGAATTTTGGTATCCTTCTTCAGTATCCAAAAGATTTACACCAGTCCAATTTGTCACTTTTTCTTTCAAATCTTGATCAACATTAGTTAACATTCCTGCCCTCTGTCCACCTTGGCCAGGAAACAACCATAAACTTCTCAAAAATGTCACCTCTTTTGGATCTCACAATTTATATTGTAAATCGTATTGATAACCATTTATAATATTGTTTAGGAATAATAGTTAACCATTTGGTTATTAATGGGGGCAAAAGATGAACTTAACAACTTTAAAATATTTTGTTAGCGTTGCTAGATTAGGATCCATAACCCAGGCTGCTCAAGCAGCTTATATCAGTGAATCAGCTGTGAGCAAAACTATTAAACAATTAGAAAATGAATTGGGCGTAAAATTATTTGATCGACAAGGACGCACGATTAAGTTAAATGAACAAGGGCAAATTTTTTACTCTTACGTTTTTGACAGCCTAAGACTTTTAAATCAAGGAATAAGCAATGTCCAAAATCATCAAAAAGCTAAAGAAGAAAATATAAAAGTCTTATTTACAGTTGGATCACCTTTAATTTCAACAATTGCGCTAAAAATGCAAAAATTAATGCCTAATGTTAGTTTGAATATTTATCAAAGAACTACTTTTGCCAAAGATTTAGAACGATTTGATTTTGTTGTTTCTTCCAATAGGATTAAAGATTTTATCAATATTCCTTTACTTAATGAGGAAATACTCGTTGGCTGGAAAAATGACTTTTTGAATACTCCCAAATTAGTTGAAATGAAGGATTTAGAAAACTATGATTTCATCAGTCAAACTGAAGAAACCGAATTACAACAAAGCATAGATCTTTTTTTAAAAGATAATAATGTTCACCTAAATTTTAAATATCAATCAGATGAACCTGCTACAGTGCGAAATTTGGTAAGAGCAGGATTAGGAATCTCCTTTATTCCTAGCGTTACTTGGTATAATTTTGCCCATTCAAAAGAAATCACCACTGCCAAAATCATCCCTAATGCTCCACATAGAACGATTTTTCTTAATTCTCCTCACCAACATCTAACCAATAATCAACGAATTTTCAGCAATGAAATTGCTAATATTTTGACTAATATTCAAAGTTAATTCACTCTTGTACTTTTTCAAAAAAGCAACTATATTTAAATTAGCTTCTTAGGGATCTCACAATCGCTAAGAAAGGACGCTAATTATGAAAAAGTATGAATATCCTACTTTTCAAGAAGCTGATATTGGCGACTATCTAAAAGTCTTTGCCTGTACAGCTGTCATGTCACAGCCAATTATGTCGCTAATTATGAATATTGGTCAGCCTAATCCAACACAGGACATTTTTGGTATTTTATATAATCTGGTTAAATATACAGCCCCTGCCTTTATTTTTGGCATTTTATATACCACTATCAGAACCAATGACTTAAAAGGCAGCTTTTCATATAAACAACACATGAGAAGCAATTGGTCGAATTTATTTGTACCTACAATTTGGTGGACACTAATTTATCTGTTAGGGATGCCTTGGGTACAGCAAGTTAATAAATTTAATAGTTTTGGCTCATTCTGCTGGCATTTTATCAATGGTAATGCAGCACCGCATCTTTGGTACAACACGATGATGCTCCAATTCATTATCTTAATGCCAATTTTTTGGACAATTAGTCGCTATGTAAAAGGCAATGTCAAAAGAGGTATATGGACTGCAATTATCACTTTTATCCTCTATTTTGCTTGGCTTTGGTTTTACGACACATACGTTTTCCATGGAATCCATCAGAACGATTGGTACCTACTAGATAGAGTATTTATTTCATTCTTCATCTACGGAGTTTATGGTGTTTTAGCCTGGCAATTCAGAGATTTTGTCAATCAATTTTTAGCTAAGTTTTGGTGGCTAATTGCTATTTTATTTGTTGGCATCTTTATTTGGACAAATGCAGAATTACATTCATTCGGACATCCAGTTAATTTTAACAATGCGCCTTACTATAAGCCATCGATGACTTTCTACTGTTTGGCTGTCATTGGACTAGTGGCAGCATTATGTCTTTATCAGGTTCGAAAAAAGCAAACTTCAAGTCTTAAAGTATTTCATTTCTTAGCCACTTACGCCTATCGGGCCTATTTGTCTAATGTCTTTTGGGATCAGCTAATCTGGCGCGGACTAAACATGCAGTATCATGCAACTTTTCACCCATTCTTGACATTATTTGGCACATGGCTTTTAACTTGGATATTATCGTTTGCTTCGGCATATTTATTACATGTCTGGTGGAGTTGGACTAAAAATAATCTTTTAAATAAATTGAAATTCAATTAGTACTTAAAAAATCCCACCTTCATAGATAACTGAATACTTTATGTATATTTCAATTATCCACGAAGGTGGGATTGTATCATTTTTAGAGATGCTTTTGTTTTTTATAGAAAAATATTTCTACATCTTACCACCAAAGACTGGGAATACGCTGGCATTACCATAGTCAACTGGTGCGACTTTCTTTAACTTATCCATATCTTCATCACTGATTGTAAAGTCAATTTCTGCATTACTCTTCATGTGAGCTGGGTTAGCAGATTTTGGCAAAACGACACAGTTAAGTTGCCAATCATAACGAATACATAATTGAGGAACACTTACACCATATTTATCAGCCATTTGCTTAATTGCGGGATCATTTAATGCAGCGCCGTGAGCAATAGGTGAAAATGCTTCGACAACGATATCATTTTCTTGGCTGTAGTTAATCAAATCGGTTGGAGTTTCACCAATGTGAACCAAAATTTGGTTTACAGCTGGCTTAGTAGAACTATTTTTAATTATGTTGTCCAAGTCTTCTTTTTCAAAGCTTGAAACACCGATTGTACGCAATTTACCTTCTTTTACGGCGTCTTCCATCGCGCGCCAAGTTTCAAGATTACCTTCAAAATGACGGTTGCTTGATTGGTTCACTTCATTCCAAGGTTGTGGGTTATGAATAATCATCATATCAAGATAATCCAAGCCCATCTTGTTCAAGGTTTCGTCAATTGATGCCTTAGCGTCTTTATAGTTCTTAATTTCAGCAGCAACTTTTGAATTGATAAAGATCTTGTCACGCTCAATTCCAGAGTTTTTAACGCCTTCACCTACTCCACGCTCATTGCCATAAGCTTGAGCAGTATCAATATGACGATAGCCAAGATTGATTGCTTCTTCTACTGCCTTAGGAGTTTGAGCGTCCGGGATCTCCCATACACCAAGTGCCATCTTAGGGATCTTTACACCATTGTTCATTGTTAAAGTTTCATCAAAAATAGACATAAAATCAATCCTTTCTTCGTTAGCATTATTATAAGTCAAGGGTTTGATTCATGTCTAAGACCTTAAATGCATTAATTATTATGCATTTTTAGTATCGATTGTAAAAAGTTTGGAGTGTACTCCAAACTTTTTGTAACAACGGCATAAAAAATCTCAGATATTAATCCTATATCTGAGATTTTTTTATTTTCTACAATTTAGATTAGTAGTCATCATCACGATAGTGTAAATCACTGAACTTAGTTTTTGCATATTCCTTAGCAAGCTGTGGTGTCTTCCATGCCACACTATCTGTCCAAGGTCCTGCGTCTGAAGCAAGCACAAGTACATTTTGCCCTTTTTCGGTATGCAATCTATAAGATTCACCATCACCAGCAGTCTGATTCCAACCCATTACATTGAACCAAGTATTCTTTTTAATATCAGTCATCATACTTGCTCGGCCCCATTTCATAGTCTTATCCTGATAAGATTTTGGCATCTTTTCAATTTTATCGATAAAACTACGTTTCATTTTATGAAGTTCAGTTGTTTGACCATTTTCTATAATTTCATGATCTGTAAAGACAATCTTGTACATTTTGCCGTAGCTAACAGTGTACCAAACTCCTTGAAATTCACTTGGAATCGTATAAAGTCCTGCATCCCCCTCAATGTTTGACTTAGAACTATCATCAGAGGAATCATTTGTATTATTAGAATTTGAAGATGCATTAGCAGAATCATTTCTTTCATCTTCAATCTTTGCAGAATTAGTTAAATTCTTAACCAGCTTATCTGAATTACGCTCATTCAAATAATCAACCATTTCCTTCATAGTTACAGAAGCAATCTGCTTTTGGTCCGCAAACAGATAATATTCAGTAGTATTACCAGTCTGTTTCAAAGTATAAGCAAGATCATTAGTTACAAAGTAGCCAACACCACTACCTTCATTCATGTAATCTGCTTGATTCTTCAAAGTCACAACAAGGCCATTAGCTTTAGCATTAGATAAAGCATCACCCCATTGATTTGCATACTTGAGTCCTGCATAAGCTGTTATAACTGCAACAGTTCTTTGAGGCGAACGATAATTAGCAGTTAATGTACCCTTTTTGGACTTTACTTTTCTAATTTTTAAATTGGCACTTTTATTTGGCTTTGCACTCTCGCTATTATTGTTGTTATTGCTGCAGGCAGCTAATGAAAGTGCAGCTAAACTAATAAATACTACTTTAGCGAATTTATTCATTCCTACTTATTTTCCTCCCATGATTTTCCATGAAGAGTATAGGCCTATTAAAAATGATCCGCAATTTGATTTTAATATTTGCACACAAAAACTCTCAGACAATAGATCTGAGAGTTTTTATCTATAATATTTAATTTTCTATTCTAATTCATCAGAAACTTGTGCAACTTTTTTACCTCTTACAAAGTGTACGAGTAAACCAACTGCTAAACCAACTAAGGCCGGAACAAGCCATGACAATCCCATGTTGGCAAGTGGTAATGCGTTTCTGAGGGATGCTACACTCAAACCAAAGCTGCTTTGACTAACAACGCTTGGGAAAGCAACAACCATATCACCGAATGCTGGAACAACAGTGAACAAGATTACGAAGAAGTAAACAACACCGTCTTTCTTAAACAATGGTGAGCAAACTGAAAGCATGATCAAAACCATTGATAATGGGTACAAGAACATAAGCATTGGCGTTGACCATGAGATGATTTGATCAAGACCAAAGTTAGCAGTTAAGAATGATGCTAAACAGCTAAGTGCAAGCCAAGTGTGGTAGCTAACCTTAGGGAAGTGCTTATGGAAGTCTTGAGCAAATGCGGCAACCAAACCAACAGCAGTAGTCAAACAAGTAACAGTTAATAAGAATGCAAGTAATGCTTGGCCGAACATTCCGCCGTAGTAGTTAACGATTTGGTTAAATGCAACACCACCGTTGTCAGATACTTTGAAGTGACCAAGTGACATGGCACCCATCAAGATGAGCAATAAGTAGATTAAACCGATGGCAGCTACAGCTAACACACCAGATTTAGCAACAACTTTTGAAACGCTCTTGGCATCTCTTTGACCCATAGAACGTACAGCGGTAACAACAGTAACACCAAATGCAAGACCTGCTAAGGCATCCATTGTGTTGTAACCTTCCAAGAATCCGTTAACTAAAGCTGAGTGCTTGTATGCGGCAGTAACTGCTGCAGCTTGCGGATTACCCAATGGATTTAAGAATGCAACAACAAAGACTAAGAATAATAATGCTAAAAAGAGTGGGTTCAATACTTTACCAACGTTAGACAAGATGTTGTTTTCGTGGTAAGAAAATGCAGAAGCAGCTAAGAAGAACAATGCTGAAAAGACTAGCAATGCTGGGGTTTGCATATGTGCTGGCAAGAATGGTGCAACACCTACAGTAAATGATACAGTTGCAGTTCTTGGAGTACCAAACAAAGGTCCAATAGTTGCGTGGATCAGAACCATGAAGACTACTGCGAATCCTGCTCCAAGTGGCTTACCAATATCGTAAACCCCTTCTGAACGAGTGATTGCAACAGCTAATACTGAAAGCAGTGGCAATAATACACCAGTGATTAAGAATCCTACAGCAGCAGTTCCCCAGTTAGAACCAGCTAATTGACCTAAGTGGAGTGGGAAAATTAAGTTACCAGCTCCAAAGAATAATCCGAATAGCAAAGATGCGACGACTAGATATTCCTTCCAGGTTAATTTCTTCGACTTCATACATTTTCCTCCTAAAAAACCATCTGAATAACAAAAAAGTCCCTCAGCCAAAATATCTTTGACTGAGGGACGTCGTTAACGTGGTACCACCCTTTATTTATATTATTATTGCTAATAATACCTTTCACGTGCGGCCGACTATGTCGGCGATACGTTGGCACTATAATGGGCGCTCCCACTGCTTCTTACTCATATAGTTGAGAAGCAGAACTAGAAAGTGATTTTCGTTTAATCCATCTTTATCCCCTCACACCTAACGGGATTCGCTGAAAATTAGGATTAAGTTACTCTTCTTTCTTTTTGTTTCCAGATTTATTAAATTTGTTAGACACTATTCTAATCTATTTATAATTAATGTCAACACTTTTTTGAAAAAAAGTGTTTTTTTATTTTTATTCGTGCTTGCCACGTAAAATATTCAATCCTGCTAAAAGCATGATGACTGCTAAAATGATCATTACCCATTGAGCGTGATCAATTGAAGTGGCAGCTGAAGGAATTCCGACAACTGCTTCTGAAACAATAGCTAGTCCAACTGCCCCACCAATTTGGTGAACTGTATTAACAACGCCAGAAGCTGCACCAGCAATATCATCTGGAATACGTGCAACACCAGCTACTGTTAATGGACTCATGATCAGTCCTTGTCCAATTCCGATGAAAATCATTGGAATAGCTACGCCAATTACATAACCTCTTTCAATACCTAATCCTGCACCAAGTAATAAACCAAAAGTGTCAATAATCGCACCAGCAATTAAAACTTTAGTATTTGAAAACTTAAAGGTTAAACGTGCAACTGTTAGTGAAACCAAGAACTGAACAACTGTTAATGGCAAAAAGGCAATAGCTGCCATAAGCGGTGTTAAACCAAAGACTTTTTGCAAAGCTTGTGGCATTAAGAAGAAGTAAGACATACTTGCACCAAGCATGAAGAATCTTGATACTAATGCGCTTGAGCGTTCATTATCTTTAAAAATTGTAAGAGGCATCAAAGGATTTGCTGCTCTTTTTTCAATTAAAACAAAACTTACCAAAGCAATAATAGTTATGATAACTGCAGCAGCCTTATATGCGGTACCATTGATGCTATAGATTAACCCACTAAAACCAATAATGGAGGTAATAGTGCCCCACAAATCAATACCTTGCTTATTGTCTAAATCATTATGTGGGTAAACGTATTTCCAAGACATAGCTAAGAGAATCAGACTTACAATCATATCGATAATAAAGCCAAGTCTCCAGCTTGAATAGCTGGCAATAACACCACCAATGATCAAACCTAAGCTTGTACCAATTCCGGCTGTCGCACCATAGTAAGCGATGGATCTTGTCAGCATTTTACCCTTGTAGTAATCCATCAATAGTGCAAGTGTTGCTGGTGCTAAAAGTGCACCACCGATTCCTTGAAAGGCACGCATCCCTATCAACATAGCTTGTGAAGTAGATAAACCAACAAGCAGGGATGCAATACTAAAGATGATTAACCCGGCAAGAAGTACTTTTCTTCTGCCTAAGATATCACCTAGTCTAGCACCCAGTGACAAGAATCCACCGAATGTTAAAGCATAGGCGTTACTTACCCACGCAATCATGATACTGTCCATATGCATATCACGACTTATTTGAACAGTACTAGTAAAAATAAGCGAATTGTTTAGTAAAATCAAAAAATATGAAACTAAGACTATGGGTAGAATTATCCCAAATTTTTCTTTATTTTCAGCCATTTGTATCTCCCTTTCCTTAATTGACATGACTTATTTTATAAAGAGAGACTTGACTTGAAAATTACTTCTCTTTTATGCTAGTTTACGTGATAGGTAAACTCCAAAATCTATATATAATTATTTTTTATTTACAGTCAAAAAGATCATCCAGCTAATTTTACCTGTTGATTAAACTTTACAGAATAAAAAAATACCCTTATAATGACGTTAAATCGAACATTTCATTATAAGGGCTAGCTGGTGTTACTTCACCAGCTTTTTTTAATATGTCATTCCAATTGTACTTAGAACTTCATTCATAAAATCACTTGAGACATGATCAAAGTACTTATAGCCTCTAGCTATAATATCAATAGATCGTTCATGTTCAATTTCAACTTTGGAGAAATAAAAATAATAGCAATAGTAATAATTTTGATTGTAGTCATAATTGGGCTCTTAATTGAAATTCATAACTATAAAAAAATAAATGTCAAATTATCAAAGCAAAACAAAGAACTAATTAAAAGAATCAAGCTTTTAGTTGGTTCTTCACAAGATAAGTCAATAATTACCACTATGAACAATAATTATGACTATGATAGTGATGATTTTGAGAAAAACTATGCCGAACAAAATAAACTTTATGAAGAATACAAAAGAATACAAGCCACTCGCCCAGATGATAATGAAGAATTTGGTAGACCACGCGATTATCCTAAATATACGGACAAATATGATACACATACGGATTTTACTTTACGCGAGCTTCTCTTACTAATTTGGTGGGGAATGTTTAAAAAAGGTAGACTTGTATCTGCCAAAATTACAAGATATTTCATTTTTGATTACAACTTAAACGTACGAAAAGTAACGCAAAAGTTTATCGACAAGGGTTGGCTGGTAACAGAAGACGATCGATATCTATTATCAGACAAAGCAAGAATGACTGTAGACTTTTACAGTGATTTGTGGGAAATGCATCAATCGGATGAATTTCCTGTTTGCTTAGATGAGGATTTTCCTAATTGGCATCACGGCAAGTTACTTATCACCTTCTATAAGAACGAGATCGAATTTCAAAATAAAATGATTGATTTTTATAAAAGGCTAAACTCTTTTTATAAGAATAATCCCAAATTCTTCTCTGATAAACAAATGCAAGATAATCATGTTCAATTTATTGATGAATCCATTCTAGAGGCACAAAAAGATATTGAGCGGTGTCAAAAATTAATACCAGCTCTTGAATAAAGTTCAGTAGATTAATGAGGCAATAATATGATTGAAAACTATCTTTTAGAATATTTAGTTTCTTTTGCTGATACAGGAACGATTTCAAAAACTGCGGAAGAATTCCATGTTGCTCCAGCCACAATCAGTCGCGGATTACAAAAATTAGAGCAAAAGCTAGACGTGGCAATCCTTGATCATCAACCACAAAAATTAGCTTTAACACCAGCTGGTAAGTACACGGTAAGACTGGCAAAAGAGATTTTAGAAAAGCAGCAGCAATTGATCCCTGCCGTTAAGAATTTCGCACAAAAAGAGATTACACTTACAGCTACACTGCCAGATCCAATGATGCTATTAAAAGAGCGACTAAAGTCTGATAATTACATCTTGGATCAGCAATTAATTTCGCCTAAGCAAGTAAAGCCATCTTTATTGCATTACCAATTCGATCTAGTCTTCTCTAATCAAAAGATTAATGATGAACAAATAGTTTCTGATTGGATTGGGGATGCCCAACTTTTTATTAAAATCACGAAGTACAATCCATTGTATTCAAAGGATCAAGTCACCTTCTCTGATTTAAAGGGTCATGAATTTGTAGTTTATGAGCAAATTGGGATTTGGCGAAATATTATCTCAAAGTACATCCCTGCTCTGTTTATTTATCAAGATAATCAACAAGCCACTGACGAGCTGATAACCAAGTCTAACTTTCCCATTTTTAAAACTAACCTGACTATTAAACTCGATGCATACAAAAAGCTCCAGGATCACAAACGGAAATTAATTCCAATCAGCAATCCTGAAGCTAAATTACATATCTATACTAATTATCGCATTAAAGATAAAGAAAAGTTGTCTAACTTACTTGCTTTATCAAAGAAATTGATGCGTTAAAGATCCTTGTAAAAATAAATATCTGCTGATTTTTCTTGTGGTGTACCACGATAATTTCGATTATTAAAACCGCCAATTTCAAAGCCTTGTTTTAAGTAAAACAGGCAAGCAGATAAGTTAGTATCTTGACCAATCGTGTAAACGCCTTGCATCCCTACCTTTTCGGCTTCCTTCATGCATGCATCTATCAATTCACCACCAATGCCTTGTCCGCGATAATCACGATTAACCTTTAAATCATCGAGATACAAATATCTAAACATATCTCTGCGCAACACTGCTAAGCCAATACATTGGTCGTTATCATATGCACCAAGGAAAATTGCATCGTCCTTTGCAACATCATATGGTTCATCGGGAAAGCAATCTTCTGAAGGCTGCTCTAATTTTTCAATTTCATAATCCCATTTACCATGATCTAAGCTTGGAATCATCTTGCCCCATATTTTAAACGGTTGATTAGGTATCCTTGCATCAGAAGCATGAGAATTATCAATCTTATGGATATCGATTTCGGACATTTAGAAGCTCACCTTATCTGGGTCATTAGCTACACCAGCTGCGCCGTGCAAACCATCAAGTCTAGCCATGTCTTCTGGACTAATTTCAAAATCAAAGACGTCAGCATTAGCCTTAATGTATTCTGGGTGAACTGACTTTGGTAATGGTAAGAAACCGTGTTGAAGTGACCAACGAATCAATACTTGAGCTGGTGATTTACCATAGTTTTCAGCAACTTCTTTTACCACGTCGTTACCCAACAAACCACCAGTACCAAGTGGGCTGTATGCTTCACTAAGTAAGTCCAACTTTTTGTTTTCAGCAACAACTTCAGGTTGTAAGTCACTTGGGTTCAAAAAGCTTTGATTAACAACTGGCTTAATTTCTGCATTTTCCATCAATGCATCAAGGTGACGCTTTCTAAAGTTGGAGACACCAATTGCACGGATCTTACCAGCCTTAATGGCTTCTTCCATTGCTCTCCAACTTTCTGAATTTAATTCAGCCCAGTGATCGCGCATGTTAGCTGGATTTGGCCAGTGAATCAAATACATGTCAAGATAATCAAGTTTCAGATCAAGTAAACTTTGATCAATTGCCTTTTTAGTATTTTCATAGCCATGATCAGAATTCCACAGTTTAGTAGTGATAAACAAGTCATGACGATTAATGCCACTTTGTTGAATAGCTTCACCAACGCTATCTTCATTGCCGTATGCCATAGCAGTATCAATATGGCGATAGCCAGCATTCAATGCTGCTAATACTGATTCCTTAGCCACTTGACCGTCAGGTGTTTGCCAAGTACCAAAACCGATAATTGGAATTTTAACGCCATTGTTTAATGTATATGTGTCTTGTAATGAATTAAACTTCATCTTATTTCTCCTAAATTATATATTTATAAGCAATCAATAACTTAAGTATAAACTAAAAAGCCATGTAAGCGCTAAAAAACGACTTACATGGCTTTTAAATTACTTATCGATTTCAGGAGCCTCATTAATTTCGGCTTGCATCATCCAAATTCTCTTTTCAATAGCAGTATGGCAACTGGTTAAAATGTCGTTGCTACCGTAGTCTCCTTCTTCATCGCTGACCTTGATACCTTCTTCATAAAGCTTATCAATATAACGATAGCCAGCAATAATGGTCTTGAATCTGTCTTTAGTTGAAATGCCCCATTCACCTGGTTTATCTTCTAGCTTAGTGTGCTTTAATACTTCAGTTAAGCTTGAATATGGTGAACCATCAATAGTAATCAATCTTTCAGAAATTAAGTCTCTTTGTTCATCAAGTTCGTCCATAACATCGTCAAGATATGGGTGAAGCTTTAAGAATTCTGGACCTCTCATATACCAGTGTTGTTGACGCGTAATCATGATTAATTGGGTTAAGTCTGCAACTGCTTGATTTAGGATTTCCTTAGTCTTTGTATACTTCATATTAAAATCCTCCTTGATTCATAATACCTATTTGCAGATTAACACCAATATCTTGGTAATGCTAATAATTGAACTAGAAATTATCTCAATTGCTTCAAGCTTGAACCAAAGATTTGTTCAATAGTAGCTGGGTCGTGGTGATCGAAAAATTGACTTACATTCTTATCTAAAGCAGCAATCTTTTGCATATCATCATCAGTTAGTTCAAAATCAAAGACATCAATGTTTTCCTTTTGACGTGCATCATGAACTGACTTTGGAATCACGATAATGCCGCGTTGAATGAGCCAACGTAAAATCACTTGACCATTTGACTTACCGTATTTTTCACCGATTTCAGCGATAACTGGATTAGTAAAAATACCATCTTTTCCTTCCGCAAATGGAGCCCATGCTTCAACAGCTACATCATCTTTTTGAGTCCATTTAACTTCTGGTTCACGCTGGAACCATGGATTTACTTCGATTTGGTTAACAACTGGCTTAACATTACTCATTAATTGCAAGTTCATTAATTGATCTGGCCAGAAATTTGACACACCAATTGACTTAATTTTGCCAGCTTTTTGTGCATCTTCTAAAGCGCGCCATGTGCCAGCAACATCCCCATAAGCTTGGTGTAAAAGCATCAAGTCAATGTAGTCAGTACCTAATTCTTCAAGGTCATGATCAATAGCCTTTGTAGCTTTTTCATAAGTGAAGTTAGATACCCAGAGTTTGGTTGTTAAGAAAATATCGTCGCGGTTAACTGAGCTATTTTTAATAGCCTCACCCACTGCCTTTTGGTTATTGTAAGCTTCTGCAGTATCAATTAAGCGATAGCCATTACTAATTGCTGGTTCAACTGCCTTTACTGCTTCATCATGATCTGGAATTTGAAAAACGCCAAAACCTAATTGTGGCATTTCATTGCCATCATTTAATTTAACATTTGGAATTTGTGCCATATTGATCTCTCCTTAATTAGATACCTGCTCCGCCGTCAACTAAGTAATTAGCTCCTGTAATAAAGTTGGCTTTGTCTGATGCTAAATATAATGCAATATTTGCAATATCTTCAGGCTTACCAATACGATGCATTGGTGAAGCATTAGTAGCACCCTGCTTGTTTTTTTCTTCATCTTCACGGCTCATATCAGTCTTATACCAAATACCAGTATCGATTGCACCTGGACTGATAATATTTACTCGAATACCTTCTCCGGCTAATTCTTGAGCCCAGCTCTTTGACATTCCTTCAATTGCCATTTTAGCTGCAGCATACATTGAAAAGCCAGGACCTGGATGTTGAGTAATGATACTCGACATATTGATGATATTACCCTTTGCCTTCTTGATCAGAGGTAAAACTGCAATAGTCAAAGCCACAACACCGCGGACATCCAAGTTAAATGCCTTATCATAATCAGCTAAAGTCATTTCAGAAAGTGTTTGTACAGGGCACCAACCGGCATTGTTAACTAAAATATTTAACTTGCCAAAATTGTCTTTAACGTAGTTTGCTACTTTTTGAATATCTTCGTCTTTAGTCAAGTCAGCTACAACGTAAGAAATCTTACCTTCTACTGCTTGAGCAGTTTCTTTTAAAGTATTTTCATGACGACCTAAAATTAACTACGTTTGCACCATTTTGTGCATACTTTTCAGCGATAGCACGACCTAAGCCGGAACCACCACCAGTAACTAATGCTACTTGATTTGCTAATTCTTCAGTCATTTTTATATACCTCTAATCATTTGCATGAACATCATATTGACTAAGCATTTCTTCAACGCCTGGGGCATCTGGATCATGCATTCCTTTTCCCTTATCTAAACCACGAATCTCATCCATCTCATCGCTAGTTAATTCGAAGTCAAAGATGTCTTTATTAGACTTAATTCTTGCTTCATGAACAGATTTAGGAAAGACAATTACACCTTCTTGATGCTCGAAACGTAAGATAATTTGACCAACATCTTTTCTATATTTCTTAGCAATTTTTACTAAAACTGGTTCATTAAAGAGATCATGATTTCCTTGTCCAAGTGGTGCCCATGCTTCCAAAGTAATGCCATGTTCGGCCATGATTTTACGTAATTCTTTTTGTTGGAAATATGGGTTAAATTCAACTTGGTTTACTGAAGGAACGTTTTCAGTAAAAATGTCTTCCCATTTATGCCAAATCTTTGGTGTTACGTTAGAAATACCAATTGAGCGGATCTTGCCAGCTTCTTTTGCTTCAACCATAGCTTTCCAGGCTTCGTCTACCTTGCCGTATGGTTGGTGAATCAAGTAAAGGTCAATGTAATCGAGGCCTAGCTTCTTTAAAGACAAGTCAATTGCCTTCTTGGCATCTTCATAAGCATAGTCTTGAAGCCATAATTTAGAGGTTACCCAAATTTCATCTCTAGGGATGCCGCTATCTTTAATCGCTTTACCTACTTCTTGTTCGTTGAAGTATGCAACTGCAGTATCGAAATGACGATAACCAAGTTTTAAAGCTTCGCTTACTGCCTTGTAAGTAGAACCATCTGCTGGGATTTGGAATGTACCAAAACCAATGGCAGGGATGTTTGTACCATCATTTAATTTAAAAGTTTCAACCATAGTTAATTTCTCCTGTTTCGTCTTAATTCATCTTTCACGTATTATCTTAACTAGAAAGACGTCGGTTGAAAATTCAGACTTTTTCATGGTAGTATACGCTTAGCGTAAGCTGAAAATAAGGTGACTAAAATGATCGATAACTATTTACTAGAAGAATTAGTAGCTTTTAACAAATATA
The DNA here is from genome assembly GCF_902491705.1 of uncultured Lactobacillus sp. Lineage (GTDB taxonomy): Bacteria > Bacillota > Bacilli > Lactobacillales > Lactobacillaceae > Lactobacillus. The sequence continues at coordinate 34,143 of NZ_CABUIW010000017.1, forward strand.
AAACTTTAGCTCAAACAGCCGACAAACTAGGTCTTTCTCAACCCGCTATTACTCGCGGCACTAAGAAGCTTGAAGAAGAATTAGGCTTGAAGCTTTTTGTTCGCACACCCAATAAGATTTTCTTGAACAAAACTGGGGAATTTGCTGCTAAAAAGGCAGAAGAAGTTTTACTGACTAATCAAAATTTTGTTAAAGAAGTAAAGAACTTCAATCTTACCCAAAACGTTATCTCGGTAGCTTCTACAGCACCTGGTCCATTAATTATTGCTAGACAAATCAAAAATGATAATTTAAAAATTAATGATAACCTTATTGCTAATCACAATATCGAAAAATTATTAACTGAAGAGCAATACAGCATAATTTTTACCAATCAAGCATTGACTCATAAAGGCATCACAAACTCATATTTAGGACAAGAATCCCTAATCGTAAATTTAAACGAATTCACGCCTTTAGCTAGTCAAACAAAAGTTAAATTTTCAGACCTTAAAGGAATGAGCTTCATCGTCTGGCAAGAAATAGGTATTTGGAAGGACTTAATTCAAAAAGAAATTCCAGACGCCAAGTTTTTATACCAAAACGAACGCGAAAATTTTGATGAAATCCGAAACTATTCAATATTTCCTTATTTCACCACTAATTTAACTGTAGTTGATCCTAATGGAGAAGATCAAAATATGGTGGATCGTAATCCAGTAGCCATTGAAGACAAGACAGCTACGATGAAATTCTATGCGAATTATTTAGCTAAAAACAAAAATCAGCTCCTCCCCATAATTACTGCTATGCAGGACGTATGGAGTAAAGCTGATTAAAGTAAAAGCAGTGTCTTTATAGACGCTGCCTTTTTGATATAAAGATTATTTAACGCTACTTAATGCATCATCAATTGGAGTGTCGCCGCTCTTCATCATGATTACCTTACCAATAGTGTTATCATGTTCAAGAATCTGAGCCAAAGTTTCGGCAACATCAGGAATTGGGTTAGACGTTACTTTAGTTATATCTAAGCTAATCTTTCCTGTTCCCTCTTCTTCAGTTAAATTAGTTGGCTGCAAAATTGTGTAGTCAAGGCCGCTTTGCTTTACTAAATAATTATCGGCAAAGAACTTGGCAACATTATAGTCCATAATTTGATTCAAGCCATCAATATTCCACTTTTTTGGTTGCAATGCAAAGATTGAACTAAGCATAATGTATCTCTTAATGCCTAACTTTTTAGCAGCTTGCATTGTTTTTACAGCACCAAAAGCATCTGTTTGAAGCAAATCTTTACCGCGTGAACCGGCAGTAAAGTAAACCACATCACTGCCTTCCATTAACTTAGCTAACTCGTCGCTACTTACATGAAGGTCCATGTGAACCGGCTTAACATTGTCCATTTTAATGATATGATCTTCGTGTCTTGCACCAGCTACAACCGTGTGACCATTTGCTACTAAGTCCTTAATTAATTCGGTTGCGACACGACCAGAACCACCTGCTACAAAAATTTGCATAATATTGCCTCCTCGTATTAACTTGATATTTATCATTTATAATATAACTTATTTTTAGTAAGTAATCAAGGAATATATTTTAGACGTTTGTTTTCTTTTTGATTTAGTTGTTTTGTTTAACTATGTTAATTTGTGAAGCCTAGATAGTTTTGTTTATTTAAAAATATTTAGTAACAACCAACTTATAAAATGTTTTACTAATAAAAAGACTCCGATTTTTATCGAAGTGAAGTGGGACCTTAAAAGTAGACATTTTATGCTCTTTATCCTTTCTTCGTTATAGTATTTGATATATTCCTCTATAGCTTGAGC
>NZ_CABUIW010000018.1 GCF_902491705.1 uncultured Lactobacillus sp.
TCAATCCTTAATAGCTTAATATCAATAAAGTGTCCAATTTTCTTGGGTCACTACATTGGAATGGTTTTTATTTTTTAAGGAGAAAAATTATGTTAGGTATTTCGGTCTATTTTCAAGATTATGATGAGCACTATATAAAAGAAGCAGCAAAAGCAGGCGCAAAGTATGTATTTACATCTTTACAGATCCCTGAAGAGGATTACTCTAATTTAAATGTTCTGCTACCTAAATTCTTTAAAGTTTGTAAACAAGTAGGATTGCAAATAGTCCCAGATGTTTCACCAGCTACCTTTGAAAAATTAAATGTTAAGAAGAATGATTATGATGCATTTAAAAGGCTAGGATTTCACCAGTTACGTTTAGATTATGGCTTTGATGATTTTGAACTTATAAGAGAATTGCAAAAAGATTTCTTCATTTTCTTGAATGCGAGTGTGGTAACTCCAAAATATTTGGCAGAAGCACGAGATGCAAAGGTGGATTTTGATAAAATAGCGCTGATATATAATTACTATCCACACACTAATACTGGAATGTCATGGAATGATTTTAAAGATCGTAATCAATTATTGAAAAAAGAAGGGTTGCAAACTAGTGCTTTTGTTGCAGGGGATGTTTTAAAAAGATTTCCTATGTTCGAGGGATTACCAACTGTAGAAAAACATAGAGCAATGAATCCTTATGTTGCCGCAGTTCAATTAATTCATGAAGCTAATGTTGATAATGTCTTTGTGGGAGATAGTCAGGCATCTGTTCAAAGCTTGAAATATATTAATGAATATCAACAAAATCATGTAATGTACATCCCCTGTCAATTACTACCAGATTATGAATATTTATATAATCAAAATATCGATATACGAGCAGATCAATCTGAAAAATTGATACGGCTTTTGCTTCCACGAAAGGCTAATGTAAAAATACAACATACTTTACTGCAACGTCATGGTAGCATTGTCATGCAAAATAGGTTAGCTCAACGTTATAGTGGAGAAGTTTATTTGATAAAAGATGATCTGCCATTTGAGGCGCAAAGCAATGTTATAGGCTTTGTATTACCCGAATATGTGGACTCGCTAGATCAAATTGATCCTGATATTAAGATAAAGTTTGTAAAAGCATAGAACAACAATAAAGACGCTATTTAAATTGAGACCTAAAAGTTAAATAACTTTTAGGTCTTTTATTATGGTCAAAATACTTGTGCATAAGCTAAAATAGCCTTAAAAAACGTGAGGGGATAACGATGAAAAACATAGTTGCAAAGCCTGTGGGGATGTTTGAGCTTTTTTATGATTTGGTTTTTGTGTATGCAATTTCTCGCATAACGGCGATGATTCACCATCCTGTTAATGGCGCGATTCCGCTTGTCACTTACGCGCAATTTTTGTTGGTGGTGATTGTTGTGATGCAGATTTGGCTCTACCAGACCTTATATTTCAACCGCTACAATAAGAACCGTTTCGGCGATATTTGTGGATTGCTGTTCAACATGTTCACCGCAGTTTACTTGGCCAACAACATTAATACTGACTGGCGGGTAACTTTTTACTACTTCAGCTTATCGATGATTGCGATGTTGCTGGATTTGATTCTGCAATATTGGCTTGGAGCAGGGAAAGATGACGAAAATGACAGTCGCACTTTTATCCTGATTCTGGCAATTGAATTGGTGCTCGTTGCTATTGGCGTATTGATAGGATATGATCGCGGCGGCGTGTACGTTGCTATTACCGGTTACTTAGTTGGATTTTTAATGCCGTTTACTTTGTACAAAAAGTTCCAAGCAAAGCAGGTCAACTTTCCGCATTTGGTTGAACGCGTTAGTTTGATTATCATCATTGCTTTTGGCGAGGCGATTGTTAATTTGGCGAATTATTTCAACAGCCAGACGCCGATTCTGTATGCAATTTTACTGTTCATTTCGCTATGCATGATGTTTGCCAGCTACGTGATTTTTTCTGAGAAAATTATCGATCACCATCAGATCAGCAGGGGCTTTTTGTTGATGTATAGCCACATTGCGCTGATCGTAGCGATTTTGACGATCACGGTTGGCATTCTTTATTTGAACATGAAGGGAGTCAACCTAACTTTTGTTGCATGACTACTGGTTGCTAGTCTTGATCTGTATTACTTAGCACTGTTTGTGAACGGCGTTTATGGTAAAAAAGATTATGAGTGGAGCAAGAGTAACATTGTTTCATTGATTATCGACTTTGTCTTTGGTGCCACTGTTTTATTGGCGACAGTGCCTAATTTAGTGCTAATGATGGCGTTCTTCCTTGTGTGGAACATGAGTTATTTGACTGCAATTGTCTTGAAAGTTAAGAATTTGAAGTAAACGAAAAGAGCCTCAACTAGAGTTGAAGCTCTTTTTTAGCTAACCGATCTTGGTTATTGCCTTAATCAGCTAACGGTCGTACCGTTATTTTCTCGGTATTTATATTAGACTTTGTTAGATTAATGATCAATTAATTATGAAAACAATTGGATGATTTTTTATAGAATTCAAATATATTTACTACTATTTAGTATTAAATCTGATAAAATAATATTAAACAATATCATGTAAAAGGGAAAGTAATAATGGAGGCGAGTAATGAGGGGGATTATTAATGGACCAAGAATTAAGTAATATTGAAGTTTTAGTCCTAGCAAAATATTTAGTTAATAAGGATTATTTTGATCTTGTACCTCGACGAAGTAGAGAGTCTACGCCAGTAAATACGGCAACTGCTAAATACTTATTTTCAAAATTACAACCAACTGATTTTCGATCCTATGAAGAGGACAGAGATCGTCCTGGAACTTTTTTGTGGATCTATCATGAAAATGATGATGATATTATATACTACATTAAATTCAAATTTTTGACTTATAATGAAGCCATAGAGGAAGGGCATTCTGAAATGTTTGCTTCTGAACCGCTCACTAGATATGTATGGGTAAAATTTATTAGTTTTCATCCAAGTCGCTATCAGAATTAATAATTTGAAAGTATAATAGCCATTTTTAGGAGGTTTTTATGACTGTTATTAAGCCATTTACTACCACATACAACATAAGAGGAAAAGATTATAAAGTTACAAGTGATGCTAAATTTGACGATCACGGAAATATAATTCCAGATGCTAAGTTAGATGATGCAAGTAAAAATAAAGCATTGGATATGTTTCGAAAGGATCAAGGATACATTTATCCTGAAGAAATAAGGAAATTTAGGAATAAATTAGGCTTTAGTCAAAAAGATTTAGCAAATCTATTAGGAATGAGTCCTAATACAATTGCGCTATATGAACTAGGTGCTTTACCTAGTGAAGCCAATAATAATCTTTTAAAATTGGTGGTAAATGATGACGAAAATTTAAAAGAATTAGCCAAGAAGAATGCTGTTTCCGATCGTGTGAAAGAAAAGATAAATAATTACTTTAAAGGTATTGATAATTTTGATGATGGAAGTGATGTTACCTCTCCATTTACTGCCCTGCAATTAGCTCATTGGTTTATTGTAAGACATAGTATGGATGCAAAATTTGATCCTAATGTTGAACCAATGACTCAGATGAAATTGGTAAAACTTTTGTACTTAGCGTATGGATTATTTTTAGCTAAAACCAAGAATAAATTATTTACTTCAGAAATTAGAAAATATCAATGGGGTCCATTAGTTATGGAAGTTCATGAAAAGTATAATCATCAATATACAATAAATGACAATGCAATTAGTGAACAGGACTATAAAGATTTTATTGACGTTTCTGCTAATACTGAAATTAATAATTTATTGAATTATGTTTTAGATAAGTATGACAGATATACTGCTGCATATTTGTCTAAAATGACGCATCAAAAAGGTAGTCCATGGAGTCAAACTGCCGACCGTGAAATTATTAAAGATTCTTTGATATATAATTCATTTAGCAATGGTAAATATTGCTAATGAAATACGAATTTATTTTCAAGTATTAAAAGCATCCCTGTTGAGGGATGCTTTTTGCGTATAACCTATTTATTTAACTGCTTCAAAACACTTTCATCATTCCGCGTTAAAGTTTCAATATATTGCTTAAGAATCGCATTGCCAATATCGCTGCGTGGCACATCTTTTACATTCTTGATATTGGAGTTATCCCAGGTAGCAAAAGCCGCCTTATCAGGATTATCGTGGCTAATTAACCGATTCATCACCGCAATACTGTCGATACAATTATTGTGAATGTTACTCCGTCTTTTATCTAAATCATTGAACAATTGTCGGAATTCTTCGCCGCTTTTTTCGGTTTTCCAAGCGACCTTTTTATTGTTGAAACGCATGACTATTTGCCCGTATTGCTTGAAGTTATACAGACATTCCTTGGACAGGTCGGCTATCATGTCATCGTCGCTAGTTAAATAAGGCTGAATAGCTGCTAAATTGAGATTAACCGTTGCGCCCATTTTCTTTCTGAGAGCTTTTTCTATTTCATCGCGAGCGTTTTGATTATATGTATCAACTATAACGCTAAGATTTTTGGTATCATCTAGCATACCGATTTCTTTTAACAGTTGTCCTACTTTTAATAAATTGCCTTTAGGATCATTGTTACAGTTAAGGTCAAACATTAAACGGTCTGCTTGCTCTAATTTTTCGATATCTTGACTGGTCATGACATGAACTCCTTTCAATTTTATCTAGCAAATAAATAATCTTATGTATTATACTATTACTTATTTAATTATTTTATTCTTGTTAAATATAAAGGGAAAATCGGAGTAAAGAATGAAAAAGCATTTTATTAAAAAGATCATTGTTGCAGGTGCCGTTTTATTGGGCCTCAATTACGGAAGTGCAGTTGTTAACACCGCTAACACTAACGTAGTTGAACCTCAAACTGTTGAAGCGGCTAGCAAAAAGGTTAATTGGAAAAAGTTAACTAAAGGGCAAGTTGCTGATCTCCACTTGTTCAGACATTCAACTATTAAAGTATATGATGTTGATAGAAAGTACGACTCACATGATATTGTCGTAGCTGCAATCAAAGGTTGGAACGATTTTTTAACAAATGAAAAGGGCGAATACTACCTAAGATTTAAACAGGTAAATAGTAAGAAAAAGGCAGATATAATAGTATCTGATAGCAGTCGTGACCCTTATAAGCATAAAGATTTTGAAAAAGACGCTGATGCTAAAAATACTGAAGGTATAACTTGGCAAACAGGTTCAGGTAATCATTTACGTAGTTATGTATATATAAATTATGATCGTATTTATAATTATAATTATGATCATCTTGATTATGCCGAAGTTAGTACAGTAGAGCATGAATTAGGTCATGCAATTGGGTTAGCTGATACTAAAAAGTATACGTCAATAATGTGGTGGCAGGATGATGAAGAAAAAGGCCAATTTTCAAAGTATGATTACAACAATATAAAGAATTTATATGGTCCAATTAATGATGCTAATTATCGTTTGTATCATAAGATGCCATAATGATTAAAAACTAACATTGTACAAAGAAGCATTCCTCAATCAGGCAATATCTTAACTTAATGATTTTGGCTAGTAAAGCCTGTTTTATTTGATAAATAATACTTGCAATAAAAATAACAAGTGTTATTATTATATGTGATGAGAGTTAAGTTGATATAGAGGTAATGACTATGAAAAACGGGGAAATGACTATTAGTACTATTAATGATTTGAAGTTTGCTGAACGTACTTTTAATGCAGAGGATATGAAAGATATGTTGGCAGACCAAGGCTGGGTACCAGTAGATTAATCAGTTTTTTATTTGACCAATATTCTAACTAATAAAGATAATGTACATAAAAATAAAGCCTAATGCGACATGCATTGGGCTTTATTTTTTTGATGTGATAACATTGACTTAAATAGAAAGATTATTAGAGGTAGAAATGATTAGACAAGCAAGAAAAATAGATTTTCCATTTGTATATCCTATTCTTAAGCAGATCTTTGATGAGATGCAGATGAAGTCAATTGAGTCACTTCCAGAAGACCAATTCTATAGTTTGATGAAGCTCGGCTTCATTTCAGAAGACTATCGTTATTCTTACCGCCGTGTTTGGGTTGAAGAAAGACATGGCGAGGTAGTTGGCATTCTTGATATGTATCCATATAAGGATCAAAAGATCATTGATGTTGTTTTGCGTCATTCTTATGCTAAGACTGGCTTGCCAATTTCAACAGTGATCTTTGACGATCAAGAAGCTTGGCCACATGAATGGTATATTGACTCATTAGCTGTGCATCCCGACCACTGGGGTGAAGGAATTGCCAGCAGCTTGATGGATGAGGCTGAAAAGATTGCGAAGGATCACGGCTATGACATTATCAGCTTGAATGTGGATAAAGAAAATCCGCGTGCACAAAAGCTCTATGTTCATAAGGGCTATGAAGTACAAAAATCCATGACAATTGGCGATCGTACTTACGATCACATGATTAAACATATTTAATGAAAAGGGTGCCACTAGGCATCTTTTTTAATTTGGCAACATAAATCTTACCTCATTGTAAATGTCTACTGCATTCTTGTCGTCGCAATGAGTGAGCCAAGCGGCGACGTGAGAATATAGCACAGAAGTGACTCCTTTAATGTAGATGTTGGAATAATCGCTGTTGAACAGCTGGTTGCGCATTTCAATGAAGAAAGCATCTCTGATTTCTTGGCAAATATGATGTGATCCATTATTTTTGATAGTTAGATGATAAATATTGGCGTAGAAAAGTCGATCCTGATCAATATGCTTTAAAAAGGCAAAAATGATTTGGCTAATGTCGTAATCGCGATAGTCTATAAAATGTTTGCGGATATCGTATCGAATTGCGTCAGAAAATAGATCAGTTAGACAGGAATATTTGCTGTAGAAAACGCTACGCGTGACACCAAAAGCCTTACAAAATTGGGTAATAGAATATGTGTTGATTAATGGGCATGTTAATTCTTGTTTTAAAATTTGAGTTGCTTTTAAAGTATTCATCTCGTTTTCTCCTATTTTTTCATTCTTATTTAATAACGATATTTTTAATAGCAGTTATTATTTAACTCCCTCATGACTATAAAATATATCAAGAGTAGAATAATATAGCAATAGCTTTTTGTTGATAATAATTGGTTTATAGCTTGATGTAAGCATGCTTGGCGCTCTTAGTCTGATCGAAGCATGTATTAAAAAAATTTTTTAAAATAAAAAACATTACTGCTAAAAATGTGCTTTTTAAAGAAAAAACACGTATAAACGCTGATATATCAACATTTTTACTTCAAAATGCCGCAATATCAACGTTTTAGGCTACTATTAATCTTGTCTAATCGTGAATACAAAAAGAGCCGATTGTATGAAAACAGTATACAATCGGCTTTTTTAGGTAAATTAAAAGAGTTCAAATAGGTGACTAAACCATTTGAACTCTTGGATTAGGAAACTTTAATAAATTTAAACTACAAATTAATGATTAAACTTCTTGTAGTTTTGGATGTAACGTTTTGCCACACCCATCATGTGAACACTGATCTTGCTTGGGTCATCTTTCAAACCACTGAAGCTAATGCCAAAGTATTTAGTCTTAGCATCGTAGTTCTTGGTACGGCAACCAAGCAAGTCGCCAGCGTGTTCCCATTCAGTATATCTTGAAGAGTCATTCATTTGACTGTCTGAACCAGAGAAGCCACCGAATAACATTTGCTTAACGTTGAAGTAAATTTGGCTCTTCAAGGCTGACATGGTACGCATGTTGGTGTGGTATTCAGTTGAAATAGGTAAGCCGGCTTCGTCTTCGTAAACTTGACCTACCTTTGAGTTAAGGCCGGAAGCCTTAGCTGCACGTTCAATGCCAGTAACATAGTGATCAGCATCCCAGCAAGATCTGTCGTGATCGTAGTATTCATTTGCTACACGATCAGCAAAGTGTAAAGCACCAGTCTTGTAAGTCCAAGATTGCTTGCCGAGTTGATTACGAGCCGAGTTGATTAAACTTAAAGTGTATTCACTTAATTCAACCTTTTGACTGTTAGTTAATTTAGTCACATTAACTAATGAATTGTCATTACCAGCTTCACTATTGGTATTTTCTTGCATACCTTTCTTTGAAGCATTAATCAAAGCTTTGCTTGCTTTACCAGTTTGGTTCCATTTAATAATGGCACTCTTAGTGTAGCCAGCTGGCAAAGTGATTGAAGCAGCTTCAACAGTAGAATTTACTGGTTGGCTGTTAAGCATAGCAAAACCGCCACCGATTAATGCAGCAGCAACACTGATGGTTGATAAAAGTTTAATATTCTTACTCATTTTCCTAATCCCCTATATAACAAAAATTTCGTTTATTTAAGTTTATTTATCACAATTCCCAATGTATAAACTCAAATATTTAAGAAGTAGTCGAGTTCTTAAATATGCTACAAGTCCCTTCATGCATAAGATTAGCAGGAATAATGCCAAAGTCTATATGCGTAAAGATTTAATAACATATCATTTAATAACAAGTGATATGCCTTTTAATTATAAACAGTACTGTTATGCTATTTTTTATGCTAGTAGTAAGCATCACATAATTAATAAATAATTTCACGTTTTTTTATAAAAAATCAAAATATATAAAAAAGTAAGTAATTATAACCAAAGTTATTTATTTTCTAGAGCTTTATAAACGCGTAAACAGTTGATATATCTGTAAAAAAAGTCCCAAATTTATATTAACTATATGAGTATATATAATTGCTGAAAACGATTGCTATTTGGATAAAACTAACAATATGTAATAAAAACCGCTATTTAAACTATATATGGAATATAAAACTATATAATGCACGTCTAAAAAATGTTATTTCAAATTAAACCTATACGTTATGAAAAAACATATAATTGGAATATTAAACAATCCTTCTTGTATATATGGAAGAAAAATTGACGTATTATTCATCAAAAAATATTTCATGAGGTGAAACGAGTTCCAAGCCACGAAACAAAGTCTGAAGCCAATGAAAACGAATACATTTTAGAAAAATGATGATATAAATATAACCGTAAGGTAAATGAAACGAAATAAAACAAATGAAGAGATAAAAACTTATCAAAGGAGAGTTCAATTATGAATGGTAAGAAGTACTCAGTAGTTATTGCCGGTGGTGGTAGTACATTTACACCAGGATTTGTTCTCGACTTAATCAAGAGTCAAGACAAGTTCCCAATGAGACAATTGAAGTTCTACGATAACGATGCAGAACGTCAAAAGAAGATTGGTGAGGCTGTAAAGATCATCATGAAGGAAAGAGCTCCACAAATTAAGTTCTCATACACTACTGATCCTAAGGAAGCCTTCACCGATGTCGACTTCGTAATGGGTTCAATTCGTGTTGGTAAATACCACATGAGAAGCTTAGATGAAAAGATTCCATTGAAATACGGTGTAAATGGTCAAGAAACTACAGGACCCGGAGGAATGGCTTACGGTCTTCGTTCAATTCCTGCAATTCTTCAAATCATTGACTGGATGCAAGAATATTCACCAAACGCTTGGATGATCAACTACTCCAACACTATTGCCATTGTTGCAGAAGCTTGTCGTCGTCTTCGTCCAGGTGCAAAAGTTATCAACATCTGTGACATGCCAATTGATGACATGGACAGAATGGCAGCTATCTGTGGACTTGATAGTTGGCATGACATTGACTTCAACTACTACGGCTTGAACCACTTCGGCTGGTGGAAAGAAGTTAGAAACAAGAAGACCGGCGAAGACTTAATGCCTAAGCTTAAGGAATACGTCAAAGACCACGGCTACTGGGTAGGTGGCGACTATGACAAGGATACTGAAGCTTCATGGGAAGCAACTTTCAAGAAGGTTGCTGACGACTACAAGATGGACCCAGAAACCTTGCCAAACAACTACATGCAATACTACTACTTCCCACAATATGAAGTAGCTAACGCAGATCCAAACCACACTCGTACTGATGAAATTCGTGAACACCGTCAAAAGATCGTCTTTGGTGAATGTGAACGTATTGTTAAGGCTGGTACTGCTAAGAACAACATTTGGGACATCTCAGGCCTTCACTCAGAATATATTGTAGATATTATCCACGCTATTGCCTACAACACTCACGAAAAGTTCTTGGCTAACTGTGAAAACAACGGTGCTATTTCAAACATGGATCCAGACTCAATTGTCGAAGTTCCTGCATTATTCGGTGCTGATGGTATTCAACCTATGGCAACTGGTAAGGCCGGCAGATTCCAAAGAGGTTTGATGATGGAACAACAAACTTGTGAAAAGTTGGTTGTTGATGCTTATGTTGAACACTCTTACCAAAAGATGCTTCAAGCCTTCGCTTTGAACAAGACTGTGCCAGATGCTTCTGTTGCTAAGAAGATTTTGGATGACATGATTCCAGTTAACGCTCCATACTGGCCAGAATTGAAATAAAGCTGCATAACCTGTAAAAACAAAAACACAAAAGAGGATAACCGCAAATATGGCGGCTATCCTTTTTGTGTGGATCATGATATTCTTGTGGTAAAGCCAATAAAGTAGTAGAGAAAGGATAAATAGATGGATCTGGAAGCAGCAGTCATGAAGAATAAAGAGGGCTTTAACGAGACGGATAAGGCTATTGTGAGCTATTTATTACAATATCCGGAAGCTGCCAGCAAGTTGAGTCTGATGGAATTAGCTCAAAAATTGTATGTTTCTAAGTCTGCTATTTTTCGTTTGAGTAAAAAGTTGGGGCTGAGCGGATTTAGCGAATTAAAGTTTGAATTATCAGAACTTACAGCTAAAAAAGCGCAGCGAGAAAAATATGCTCAGGGGCTAGATTTTGACGCTAATTTACAAAAAATTCTTGAGGAAACGGTCAAATATTTTAAGGGCTTGAATTTGAAGGACTTGTTCCAAGATATAGACCAGGCAGACACAATTTATATTTATTCAACTGGCTGGCAGCAACAGATTATCGCAGAATATCTATCCCATTCTTTTTTCTTAGTTGGTAAAAAAGCGATTATTCTGCCGAGTGCGCGTGATGAAGTTTCGATGCTGGGGCGGTCAGTTAAAACCAACGATATGCTGTTTGTAATCTCATTTGGCGGTTTTAACAAGACAATTATTGAAGAACTGAAGAAAATCGACGCAATTAATACCAAGTTGAAGATGGTTTCATTAACTAGTTGGCAGCCAGGGAAGATTGCGTCGCTGAGCGACTACAGCTTCTTCTTTAAGACAACGCCATTTCAATTCAGTAATCAAAATGCGGTCACGTTCAGTTCGGCTTATGTTTTGATCGATTTATTAATGAATGAGTATGGCAAGCATTGCGGTTTGTAAAAAATAGAGGGTAAAAAATGAAGAAATTATTATTGCTATCAACGGGAGGCACGATTGCTTCTGTCGCATCTGATTCTGGACTAGTTCCTAGAGAAACTGGCGAAGAATTAATTAAAATGCTGGGTAAATTGCCTTATGAAATTCATGTAAAGGATATTTTGCAATTAGACTCTTCCAACATTCAGCCAGAAGAATGGAAGTTTATTGCACAAAATATTTATAAATACCGCAATGATTATGATGGAATCGTCGTTTCACACGGTACTGATACGATGGCTTATACTGCTTCAATGCTTTCTTTTATGTTAAAGAACATCAATATTCCAGTCGTGTTAACAGGTAGTCAGGTGCCAATTAACGTTGTTTTAAGTGACGCGCACGACAATTTGCGTTTAGCCTTTGCGGCAGCTGCTACTTGTCCGCCTGATATTTACTTGGCTTTCCACAACAAAGTAATGCTGGGATGCCGTTCAGTAAAGGTGCGAACAACTAACTTCGATGCCTTTGAAAGTGTAAACGTACCGCCAATTGCGACTGTTTCTTCAGATGGCTTGGTCTTTAACGAAGAGCATTTCCAAAAAGAGCACGATGGCGCACCTGTTTTGAATACCAATATAGATTCACATGTTTCTTTGGTAAAACTGTTTCCAGGTTTTGACCCTAATCTGCTCTTTGCGATGGTTGATAGCGGCTGTCGCGGCATCGTTATTGAAGCTTACGGCTTAGGCGGGATGAACTTTATTCGCCGTAACATGGTGGCCGCAATTGGTAAGTTGATTCGCCGCGGCATCCCTGTTGTAGCCAGCAGCCAATGTTTATATGAGCGTAGCGATTTGACTAAATATGAAGTTGGACGTGAAGCATTGCTTGAAGGTGCGATCAGTGCTTGTGATATGACGTCTGAGAGTGCGATCACCAAGTTAATGTGGGCTTTAGGCCAAGGCATGGATGTTCATGAAATAGACGAATTTTTCAATACCAATGTAGCTGGTGAAGTAACCCTTAAATAAGAGTAAAAATTGTTACAATTTGGTTAAATGTAAGCGTACTCATCACTATAATGACAAGCTTCCTGTATAATATGAGAAAAGGAGCTGTCGGCAAGTGAAAAGTAAAGTTTTAGAACGAATTTGGGTAATCCTAGCAGCACTAGGTATAGGGATTTCTCTTTTTATTAATAACTCACACAAGTTAATCGAATCTAATGCACAAAATTTTTCTAGTGCAATCATCAACAAAAAATAAATTAATTAGTCGCGTAAGCGGCTTTTTTTATATAATGAGTAAAAAGAGAAATGGACGTGAATGAATTGGATAATTTTGAAGAAATAAGAAACAATTTACAAATGATTGAAGAAATGCTTAACCGTATGCCACTTGGTCGCGGCGGCGAAAACGATGTTTTTGCAGTTACTGCAGAAGATATGGATAACTTGCTCAGCAATGTAACACCAGACATGAGCGGTGAAAAGGTAGCAGAAAAAGCTAAGGCAATTTTGCACACTTGCCATAAAGTATTATTGCTTCGTCAAAAGAATGATCGTTTGACTCCAGAACAAGAAAATTTGCTTAAAGACATCGAAAAGCTTGGCTAAAAATTTCATAAGAAACAGATTATAAAACTATCTAAAACAGGTACTGCGTGAGCTAATATGTTAAAATATCAGTATAGAAATCGCTTACATTAATACAAAAAGAGGTATAAACTGATGGAACTTTTAATTGCAACTCATGAAGGACTTGCTTCAGGTTTAGTTTCTGCACATGACATGCTTGCAGGTGAAAATGATCAAATTATGACAATCGAACTTAACGATAGCGGTATTAGAGACTTCCGCAAGCGTTTTGCTCAATTGATGGAAAGACATCAACATGGTCGAGTATTGATTTTGACTGACTTAAGAAATGGTACGCCACACTTAGTAGCTAAGGAATATGAGGAAGCTCATCCAGACAGCGTAAGAGTGGTTAGCGGTGCTAACTTACCTATGGTTTTAGCATTGAGTCACAATTTAATCAGTGCTGACTTAAACGACGCGGCACAAAAGGCGATTTCAGTTGGTCGCGGCGATATTGATGTTGATAACATGCAAATGGCTTAAAGCAAAAAGGCGGTAGAAATTCTACCGTCCTTTTTTAGTGAAGAAATGCATAACTTTAGTGATAAGACTTTCTTTTGAAGTATTTTCACTAGTAATTTTAGTAGGCTGAACATTATTTTTCTTAGTACTAGAATAATGTTTGGCCCTTTTTAGATTCTTGTTAATATTTTTAGATTGCTTTTTCTTACTAGTGCGATGATCAGAGAGCTTGATATGTTGAGGAGTCTTATTTTTTCGATGAAAATAATGTGCCTCATCAGTTTGTGCTTCCATCGAAATATCAGGTCTGATGTAATAAAGATCCTTATCTTCATAGCTATTGATCAAAAAGACTAGGATGTCATGCAAGTCGCAGATGCAGTGCCAGGCTTGCTTTTTGTCAGGCTCGAGTTTGCTGTCATGAATTGCGGCGTTGCCCATGCGTCTGACTTCGTCGAACAAATCCATGATGCTTAAAGGATAGTTGACTTCTGAGCGCAAGTAATGCGTATCGTTTCTTAAGTTGCGGTATTCGCCGTCTTTAATCGGATAATACTGGTTCAAATTCTCCAGTTTAAAAATTTTCTTGACGATAGTCTCAAGAAGCAGCCGCGAATTACTGATGACATCACGATAATCATCGATTGTATATAACTTATAGATTTTCTCAGCTGCAGGATATTGCTCACTAAAAATAGTGCTGTTTTTTAAAAAATCAAAATTAATTTCCATCATAACCTCGAAGTGAAAGAATAGTTGCTATTTAATCTCAACTTGTTAATCTAATATAAAAGAGATTTTCAAACAGGGTGTAAATATGAAAAGACATAAAAAACTTTGGTTAGCGGGAATCCTGATCGTAATAATCGGTATTCTCGTTGCTGTTGGCAATTTTTATTATACAAAAGATCGGCAAATTAGCCGCATTGTGACGAATTTACGCAATCCAAAAACTGAAATGGCGAAATACGTTACAGCCTCAACGCCGGATATGAACGTGACAGATAGCAGTTTAAAGCCACTTCAAAGCTATTTTAAAGAGCATAAGCAAGCTGCTAAGCGTCTAGACTATAACTTGCGTCATGATCGCGACAGCGGCGAAATTAAGCTGGTTGAATCCGGTAGATATTTCTTACTCTTCCCAAAATATAAGTTGCGCGTACAATGTTATCGTCCGCAGATTAAAACTAACCACGCCAATTCCACTTTGTTTATCAACCATAAAAACTTTGGTCAAATGGAAGGTGGCAACCAAAACTACTACCAAGATCTAGGTTTAGTATTCCCAGGCCGTTATCATATCTTAGTTAAGTCAACGGTTAATGGACGTAAGCTTGACGCTGACTCAATCGTAAATATCTGGTCTGATAAGACTGTCGATATGAACATTAAGACAGCTACGTTCCAAGTTCGCAGCGTACCTAACGGCATTATTTATGTTAATGACCGTAAGGCTGCCAAGTTAAACAAGAATGGTAACTATACTTTTAAAGATTATCCAATTGCTAAGCGAATGGAAATTTATATCCAAAGTACGGCTAATGGCAAGAAGATTAAGTCTGAGACAGTTACAGACTTGTCGCAATCAATCAGTTCAGAATTTAGTGATAGCGAAGACGATGTAACTGATTATGACAGCAGTGTCGCTTATCAAGGTAATAGCGAAAAAGACGTCTATCAAGACGAAGAAGGCGACTACATTGTAAATCCGATCTGGCCAGGGTTAATTCAGGCTGGGGATGCAGCTAAGCAGCTCTACAACAACTTTAAAGAGCCAAATGCTGATGAGTTTGAAAATGGCAAAGACAATGCAGACTACAAGAAGATCGAGAAGCAAGTTAAGTCTTGGAAGAAGAAAAAGAGTCTCAAAAAGTACAGTGTGAAGGTTAAAGTCTTGTCAGTTTTACCAGGCGAGAAGAATTATAGCAACGTTAACTATGAAGTAACCTTTATCAGAAAGTTTAAAGATAAGAGTAAAAAGAAACAAAAACTGTTATACCAAGATGCAATTTTCCATCAGGTTGATGGTCAACAGATGATCCAAACTCTAGGAAAGTGCAAATTAATAAAAACTAAAACTAGCAATTAAAGCTTGATCTAATAGGCTTTTCCACTTGTTTAAAAGTGGGAAAGCTTTTTTTATGCCAAAAACAGATTGACAAAATTGTATTATCATATTACTGTATTAATTGAATAATACAGTAAAACAAAAACAGAGAAATGAGGTTTTGAAAATGAATGAAATTCTTGTGGTGGACAATATCACCAAGACTTATGGGAAAAAAGGCGAAAAACAATATCAAGCTTTAAAGGGCGTTAACTTCAAAGTTAATTCAGGCGAATTTGTCGCAATCATGGGTGCTTCAGGCTCTGGTAAAACAACTTTGTTAAACATTCTTTCAACGCTTGATAAGCCAACTACTGGCCAAGTTTTTATCAATAATAAAGACATCAGCAATTTAAACGCTAACCAAATGGCTGATTTTCGTAGTAAAGAAATTGGTTTTATCTTCCAAGATTTCAACTTGCTAGATAATTTAACCAACCGTGAAAATATTGCTTTGCCACTTAGCTTGCGTGGACTTTCAGTTAATCGAATTAATCCACTTGTGGATAAAATTGCTGAAAAATTGGGTATCAAGGAAATTTTGAGCAAGTACCCAGCAGAAATTTCTGGTGGTCAAAAGCAACGTGTTGCATCGGCTCGTGCTTTGGTTCATGAACCGGCAATTTTGTTAGCCGATGAACCAACTGGTGCGCTTGATTCTAAGAGTGCTAGGGAACTTTTAAACACAATGGAAAACTTGAATAAGCGTGACGGCGTTACAACTTTGATGGTTACGCACGATCCATTTTCAGCAAGTTTTGCCAACCGTATTTTATTTATCAAAGACGGTAAGATCGGCGAACAAATGGAAAAGCAAGATAAAAGTAGAACTGAATTTTACCACGAATTAATTGCTCACTTAGGAACCGAAGAATAGGAGGTGAGAACCATGATTTGGAAACTATCCTTAACTGGGATTAAAAGCCGCTTGAAAGACTACACGGTCTTGTTTTCAGGACTTGTTGTAGCCAGCATGATTTTTTACATGTTCTTGTCTTTGGCAATCAATCCCGGCTTTATGAGTCACAACGTTAATGCGCCATCAAATTATTTAAGCTTTATTTTTGGCTTTGGTATCGTACTTTTAGCTATCATTACGTTTGTTTACTTGGTTTATGCCAATTCGTTTTTGCTAAGCATGCGCCAGCACGACTACGGCATGTTCATGATGCTAGGAGCAAAAAGTACTAGAATCGGGTTATTGATTTTCTGTGAAACTTTGTTAACTGGACTTATTGCAACAGTATTTGGTATCGTGATCGGCTTTGACTTAACCGCAATTATTTCTAAATTATTGATTGCTAGCCTTGGACTTAAAATTACGCACTTCCAAGTAATTTTGCCAGCCGCAATCCTTTGGACGCTCGTCTTCTTCATTGCTATTTTCTTCTTAGCAGCTTTAAGAAACGTGCACAAACTGGTCCGCAGTAAAGTGATTGACCTGCTTCACGAAAGTCAAAAGCCAATTAAGATCAGTCGCAGAAACTGGTTAAGAGTAATCGAAGCAATTTTAGGATTAGCATTTTTAGCAGCAGGCTACTACATTATGGGGATGCCAGCTAGTGCTATCTTCTTCATCATTCCAGCCGCTTTGGTTACTATCGTTGCCGGTTCATACTTCACTTTTGACTCATTATTCACTCTCATCATCAATTTATTACTTAAGAAAAAGAATTACGCATACCGCGGTATTAGAATGTTTACTTTAGGACAATTAAAGTTCAGAATCCGCGACTACACACGTATTCTTTCAGTCATCTCACTACTTTTCGCTTTAGCACTTGGTGCTATCACTGTTGGTCTTAACTTCAACTCATTAAAAGAACAGGCCATCAAGAGCACCTACTATGATGCTGCTATTTTCAAGCAGAATGCTGAAACTAAGAATTTAGTAGCTAAATTAGACCTTAAGAGTAAGTCAACTTACCATTATGTAGAAAATAAAAAAGAGCTTTACTTTGATAAAAATGACTTCAAGAAGGCTCCATTTAAAGATATTCAATTTAAAGAAAACGGCAATAACTTCCCTACTTACAAGCCAATCACTTACACAGTTGATGATTTAAATAAGTACGCTAGTGCGGCATTAGGTTATCAAGTTAATGCTCAAAATAGAAAGATTAATTTTGTCTCAAATGAAAAATTAAATTCTGTTCAAGGACAAAAGAAACATATTACTTTAATCACTGTTAAGGACTTCAATAAAGATTATTCAACCTTGATGAAGATCGAAGAAGCGCAAGTAAAGGCAGCTCCTGAAATGGCGGAAACATTGCAATCAACGAAGCCATTCTCATATCAAATGATGCTCGGCTTTGTCAGCGGTTTTGAATTCATGGGTTTTTTCCTCGGAATTGCCTTCCTGACCATGCTCGCTTCCACATTGATGTTCAAAGTCTTAAGCGGCGCCGCCAGCGACAAGATGCGCTACGAAATGCTCTATAAGATTGGTACTAGAAGAAAAGTACTTAAGAAATCAATTAGAAATGAAATTGGTGTATTGTTCTTGCTTCCCGGGATTCTTGGCGTGATCGACGTATTATTTGGACTTCGATTATTCACAGCCCTTTTACCACATCCATACATGGGCTTCTGGATTCCATTCTTAATCTTCATTGTGCTGTACTTCATTTACTATGCAGTAACAGTTAAGCTGTATGAAAACATCGTTTTGAAAAAATAGATATGAAAAAAAGAGTTTTCCAATTTGGAAAGCTCTTTTTCTTTATCCTATAAATGCATCTTGTTCCAAGAAGGGATCTTGATTTCGCCCTTGTCACTCATGGTCATAATGGTGATTGATGCGTTCTTTGGACCTGGTACAAGAGGGATGTTATCGCCGTAGCGGTACCACAAGCTGCGGATAGTGAAGCCGTGGGTTACTAAAAGGATATTTTCAGCTCCATCAAGCTCGCTGATCAACTTAAAGCCTTTATCAAGACGGTTCCAGTATTCTTCCGCATTTTCTGCATCGTGGTATGGGTCAGCATCTTTGATCCAGTCCTTAATTGTATCAATGCTTTCGTGAGCAAACAATTCTTGTCTAGTAGCGTAGCCGTGACTGCCACCGATCATGCGCCAAGCCATTTCAGAGTCTAAGCCTTCGAAGTAGCCGTAGAATTGTTCTCTGAAAAATGGACTAGCAAGGTGTTGCAATTCGTCCTTGTTGACGTTGTGCTTCATAATGATTTCGCAGGTATCGCTAGCTCTCTTTAAGTCACTTGATAAAGCAATATCAAATGGGACATCCTTTAAAGCTTCGCCAGCTTTTTCAGCACCTTCAATTCCTGGTTCAGTTAAGGGAGTATCACACCAGCCTTGCATCTTGTTGTAGCGGTTAATATAAGTTTGCCCATGTCGAACAACGTAAATTCTTTTCATTTCTTTCTCCTTACTAAAAAACTCACCTTTATTTTATTGAAAAAAGGTGAGTAATTAAAGCTAATTATTTTCGTGATAAAGTTTTTTAACATTTCTGATATCTTGAGGCTGGATCGTATAAATCGAACCTTTAGGATACATGACTGAAACAGAATTAGTGTGAGGCAAGCCAATCGCGTGACCTAATTCGTGTTCAGCGGTGTTGACGATACGATTATTGCTGTAGCCATACCATTCGTTTTCTAAGTAGTAGCGGTTCAAGTGAACAGTAGCTTTTAACAAATGTCCCGTTGAAGGGTTGTAAGTTGTCTCCGTTTCACCAGCTGCGCCAGTGTCGCTATCGTCAACTACACTAATCACAATTTGAGCACGGCTTTTTTCATCAACTTGATGGAAGGTAAAAGCCCCTGTTCTGTTCCAAGCGTTCATCGCGTCAATTGAGGCTGAACGAAGTGGAGCATTGTTTTTAATATCCACATAAACATTTGCCTCAGGGGATGACCAAACGCTAGTGTTAGAAGATTTATCATTTTCAGTTTTATTAGTATCAGTTTTAGTATTTTGATTATCTTTAGGTGCAGTTGCTGTTCCCGTTGTAAGCAGCTGATTGATGCGGTAGCTAAGTGTAGATAGCGAATCATTGGTAGCTGCTTGGAATTGAGTATTAATTTTATAATTCAAAATCCCAAAAGCGAGAAGAGCAAGCAATAAAATATTGCGAATAACTCTAAAAAAATTTTTCATGGTGTTTCACTCCAATGGTGAAATTATAAGCTTAAAAGATTAAAAGATTAATTTTTCATCTAATTTTGCTTACATTTTGTTTGCGAGTCTGAAAATTTCTATGAAAGCGCTAATCATGATAAAATAGTATGCGAGTTTTTTAAAGAAAAGGTGATTAGATGGCTACAGCCAAAACTGAAAATAATGAAAAAGAACTTGAACAAAAGCACCTTGATAACATTATGGGACAAATCAAGGAGCGTGAAAAATCTTTAAAGAAATCCATCAAATCAGCTGAAGGTGAAGCAAGAGAACTTAATTCACACTTTTTTGACGATGTAAAATTGGATTTCGATGGCTATTCCACCTCAATGGAAACGGCGCTTTCAATCCACCAACAACAGCAACTATTAAGCGAGCGTGAACATGCTTGGCAACATTCAGCTAAGCAACTCGACACAGTTGAACGTTTAGAGAAGCGTCCTTATTTTGCTCGAGTAGATTTTAAAGAACAAGGCGAAAATAAGCCTGAAACAATTTATATTGGCCTTGGTTCATTTGCCGATAAAGACGATCACTTCTTAATTTATGATTGGCGTGCACCTATTTCTTCAATTTATTACGATGGAAAGTTAGGTAAGGTATCTTACAACTCACCAGAAGGCGAGATCACTGTCGATATGACGAAGAAGCGTCAATTCATGATTGAAGACGGTAAGATCGTCAACATGTTTGACACTAATGAATCAATTGGTGACCAAATGCTTTTGGAAGTTTTATCTGAAAAATCCAGTACTCAGATGAAATCAATCGTAACGACGATTCAACGTGAACAAAACAAGATCATTAGAAATACTAGTGCTGACTTGTTGTTTGTCCAAGGTGCAGCTGGTTCTGGTAAAACAAGTGCGATTTTGCAAAGAATTGCCTTCTTGCTATATCGCTACCGCGGCAACCTTACTTCAAGCGACGTAATTATGTTTAGTCCTAACCAATTGTTTAACGACTACATCAAGAACGTTTTGCCTGAAATGGGTGAACAAAACATGGTCCAAATGACTTACTGGCAATTTGTTGCACGTCGTCTTCCTGGAATGAACGTTGAAAACTTGTTTAAGCAATTTGAAGATCAAAGTGCCGACACCAATATCAGTAAGTTCAAGGACTCAGTTAACTTCTTCAATTTATTGACGCGTTATGCTAAGCACTTGAATAAGCGCGGTGTGATCTTTAAGAATATTTACTTCCGTGACAAGAAGAAGCCATATTTTGATAAAGATAAGATCAAAGAAATCTACTACTCATTTAATTCAAACTACAATTTGGCTAACCGTATCGACGCTACACGCGAAGAATTGATTAAGATGCTTAACCGCAAGATTACGCCTGAAACTAAGAAAGCGTGGGTAGCTCACACCATTGAAGGGATGAGTCAAGAAGAGTTAAACGACTTGTATGATCGTCCTGATCAAGAATTCGAATCTGAAGCAAAAGAAGAGGCATTTTTGGGCAGAAAGATTGTGTTGAAAGCCTTAAAAGGCGTACATAAGCGCATCTTGCACAACCACTTCCTTAACATGCGTGCTCAATACCTTAGCTTCTTGCGTGCTGTG
The DNA here is from genome assembly GCF_902491705.1 of uncultured Lactobacillus sp. Lineage (GTDB taxonomy): Bacteria > Bacillota > Bacilli > Lactobacillales > Lactobacillaceae > Lactobacillus. The sequence continues at coordinate 21,239 of NZ_CABUIW010000018.1, forward strand.
CCTAAGATGACTGATTTAAGCAAGTGGGACATCAGTGAAGACGAATGGATGAAGCATGTTGAAGGAGTAAAAGACAACTTCAAAAAGCATGACATTGCCATGAGCGATGTTTCCGCATATCTATATCTTTACGACTTAGTTACTGGCCGTAGAACTGATTTTGAAATGCGTTATGCTTTTATTGATGAAATTCAAGACTACACTCCATTCCAATTGGCATATCTTAAGTACAACTTCCCACGTGCTAAGTTCACCATGTTGGGCGATTTAAACCAAGCTATCTTTACTAAGGACGAAAGCCGTAGCTTGTTAAAGCAAATTTCTGGCTTGTTTGATCCAGAAAAGACTGACGTAGTACAACTTACTAAGTCATATCGTTCAACCAAGGAATTAACTGACTTCACCAAGCAAATTTTGCGTCAGGGTGAAAAGATTGAAGCCTTTAACAGAAAAGGTCCAAAGCCAGTTATCTGGGGCAGAAAGACAGATGAAGAAGCCGTTAGCGTTTTGAGCAACGTTTTGCGTGATAACGAAAAACGTAAGATGACGACAGCGATCATCACCAAGGATTTAGCTGGAGCAAAATTTGTTCACAAGATGTTAACTGACCGCGGTGAAAAATCAACGCTAATTGCGACTGCTAACCAGCGTTTGGTTGATGGTACTTTAGTCATTCCATCATATTTAGCTAAGGGGCTAGAATTTGATGCCGTAATTATGTGGGGTGCATCAAAGAAGAATTACCACAAGTTAGACGAAACCCAATTAGTTTACACAATTACTTCACGTGCTATGTATAAGCTCGACATCATCTATACTGGTGAAAAGAGCCCACTTCTTGATGTAGATAAGAGCACTTATGAAGAAAAATAATTGACAAAAGTATTTTTATCATTTAAGATTTAAAACAACATTAAAAACAACTTAGAACAGAAGCAGTAATACCTGTCGCAGTAATAGAGAGTTTCGGATGGTGGAAATGAAACATGCGCTGGTATGAAGTCACATCTGCGAGTTGATTTTCTGAATTGAGTAGGAAGACCCGGGGTTAGCCCGTTACAGCTAAAGGTTGATTATTAAACTTATTGAGGCAAGTTACGTGAGTAATTTGTGAACATGAGGTGGAACCGCGATTTTATTCGCCCTCGTAGCCATTTGGCTATGAGGGCTTTTTCTTTTTTAATAATCAACCTAGTGAGGCATTTTGCGTGAGCAAGTGCGAATATGAGGTGGAAACACGATACGTTCGTCCTCTTAGGGTCATCCTAAGAGGGCGTTTTTTTGTTAGAAAAATGGGTGAGAATATGTCGCTGAAATACATTACAGAAATATTGCCAGCATTATTAAGTGGGGCGCAAATGACGCTTAGCATCTTCTTTTGGACTTTGCTTTTAGCTACGCCATTAGGAATTTTAGTTTCATTAGGTGAAATGAGTAAGATCAAGCCGCTCAAGTGGATCGTTAACTTTTATGTTTGGATCATGAGAGGGACTCCACTTCTTTTGCAACTGATTTTCGTCTTTTATGGCTTGCCAATTATTCATATTGTCTTTCCGCGTTATCAAGCTGCGCTTTTTGCCTTTGTATTAAACTATGCGGCTTATTTTGCGGAAATCTTCAGAGGTGGCTTCCAATCAATCGATGAAGGTCAATTCGAAGCTGCAAAGGTACTTCGTTTGAATCGCTGGCAAACAATGACTAAGATCGTCATTCCCCAGGTGATTAAAATCGTGCTTCCATCAATTGGTAACGAAGTAATCAACTTGGTTAAGGATTCATCTTTGGTTTACGTAATTGGCTTAGGCGATTTGCTTAGAGCAGGGAACGTAGCAATGGCCAGAGATGTAACCTTAGTACCATTAGTGCTTGTAGGTGTGATTTATCTACTCTTAATTAGTATTTGTGCCTTTGTTTTAAAGAAATTAGAAAAGCACTTCTCTTATTACAAATAGACAGGTGAGATAAATGTTAGAAGTAAAAAATTTATGCAAGGAATTCAATAATCGTCCAATTTTAAAAGATATTTCCTTCACCTTAAAAGACGGCGAAATCATGACAATCGTTGGTCCATCTGGTGCTGGTAAAACGACGCTTTTAAGAATCATCGCGGGACTTGAAACAAAGGACAGCGGTGAAATCTTAATTGATGGCAAGCCATATGATTCAGGTAAAGTTGGTGTTGTTTTCCAAGACTTTAACCTATTTCCTAACTTGAACGTTTTACAAAATATAACGCTGGCACCAACGGCTGTGCTTAAAGAATCTAAAGAAGAAGCAGATAAAAACGCACAAGAGTTGTTGAACAAGCTGCAAATGCAGGGCAGAGAAAAGCAATACCCATATGAATTATCAGGTGGACAAAAGCAGCGTGTCGCAATTGCTCGTGCGTTAGCTATGAAGCCAAGAATTCTGTGCTATGACGAACCAACTTCTGCACTAGATCCTAATTTACGTAAAGAAGTTGAAAAGATGATTTTGAACTTGAAGAAATCAGGTTTAACGCAACTAATTATCACTCACGATTTAACTTTTGCAGAGAATGTGGCAGATCAAATGCTTAAGGTAGAACCATTAAGTGAGGCGTAGTTTATGAAGAAAAAGTGGATTTTCGCTTTACTAGCTGTTTTGATGCTAGTTTTAACGGGATGCGAAAGCGTACAACAAAGATCCAATACTGAAGATACGTGGAATAAAATTGCTCGGAAAAAACAGGTCGTAATCGGTCTTGACGATAGTTTTGTGCCAATGGGCTTTGAAAAGAAAGATGGCCAATTGACAGGCTACGACGTGGATCTAGCTAAAGAGGTTTTTAAATTATATGGCATTAACGTTAGCTTCCAAACAATCGATTGGTCAATGAACGTAACGGAATTGCGCAACGGAACAATTGATCTGTTGTGGAATGGCTACAGCATCACGCCTGAGCGTAAGAAAAAAGTTGCTTTCAGCAAGCCATATTTGAGAAACCGGCAAGTATTGGTAGTAAAGAAGAATAGCGGTATTGATTCGTTTAAACAGATGAAAAAATACGAATTGGGAATGCAGACAGGTTCAACTGCTGAGCAGTGGTATGAAGGAAAACAAAATGTTTTACGCGCTAAAAAGACTGTGCTGTATGACACAATCTCAAATTCATTCTTAGATTTAAATGCAGGTAGAATTCAAGGAATCTTGCTTGATGAAGTTTATGCTAACTACTACATCGCTCACATGGCCAAGAGCAAGGATTACAAGGTGATCCAAAATGATGATGTGCCAATGGATCTATTTGCAGTAGGGATGCGTAAAGGAGACAAGACCTTACGCAGAAAGGTCAACCAAGGTTTAGAAAAGCTGCAGAAAAATGGTAAACTAAAGCAACTTAATGAAAAATGGTTTGATAAAGATAGCAATTACTTAGGAAAATAAAATGAAACAAGTCGATGATTTTACTTTTAAAAAGATTGATGAAATGACAGGACGCGAAGTGTTCTGCGTTGAAAGATTGCGTAACGATATTTTTGTGGCAGAGCAAAAGATTACTTTGCCTGAATTAGATGACCAAGATTTGATCGCAATACAGGTTTATCAATTAAATGATGATCAAACTAATGCTTTAGCTACTTGCCGTATTTTTGAAGAAGATGGTAAATGGATGTTGGGACGCGTTGCGGTGTCAAAATCGGCAAGAGGGATGCATCTTGGCAGAAAAATGGTTGAAGCTGCTCAAAAATATTTAGCTGAAAACAATGTAGATGCATTGTACTGTCACGCACAAATGCGAGTTAAACCGTTCTATGATAAGCTAGGCTATCAAACAGTGGGTGAGCCATTTGATGAAGGCGGCGTAGAACACGTGATGATGAAGAAGGATTTAAAGTAGTAAAACTACATAAAAATGTTACAATAGTGTCAGGCAACTAATTAAATTATGTTGTTATTTTTGTTTATGCATTATGTTCAAAAAATACCTTTTGAAATCAATCAAAAGGTATTTTTTCATTGCATTATTCAAGTTCTTTTTTCACAGTAGGAACAATCTGATCAACCAGGAATTCGTTGCCACGATCAGTCAAATGTTGGCCGTCTGGCTGGTAATATGTCGAAATGTGTTTTAGCTTACGCATGGGAGTTAAGATATCCACAAATGGCGCATTGTGTTTTAAGGCAACTTTCTTTGCAATATCGTTATAACGATCAAGACGTTCGTCGCCATAATATTGATTAATTTCACTGTTAGTTGGATCAGGATAACACAAGCCCACAACTACGCTTTTTTGCGCGTATTCAAGGATTTCATCGAGGTTCTTCTTGTAGTTTTCAAGGCTGATTCCCCACGCCGTTGCAGCATCGTTATTGCCATATTCAACGACTACCAAGTCGCGTTTTTCAGGAATTTGCTTTAAAAAATCGACACCTTCAACGGTTGTAGCGCCACTTTTTGAGATGTTTTCCACCTGTGCATAGTTTTTAAGCTTTTCTTGAAACAGATTGGTAACTAAGTCAGTATCGTGACCGTTTCTAAAGCTATTAAAGATCGAATCGCCGAATAAAATAATTTTTTTCATAACATGGCCTTTCAGTTATAATGGTTAAGTGTGTTAGAGGGAACTAAACATGAAGAATTATACAAGCTTTGAAAGAAACGAATGGGCAAAACTTGCTCCTAAAAACAAAGTAAATATTACTAAAGAAGAGCTGGCTAGTATCAAGTCTTTAGGCGACGTTGTCGATTTAACTGACGTTCACGAAATTTATACTAGTTTAATTAGCTACTTACACTTAGTTTACCAGCAAAAAAAGGCAGCGCAAAAGGCACAAATCGAATTTTTGCATCGCTCTTTTAAACCAGCCCCATTTATTATCGGCATTTCTGGTTCAGTGGCAGTAGGCAAGTCAACAACGGCTCGACTTTTGCAATTACTTCTTAAAAGAACGTACCCAGAATTAAAAGTACATTTAATGACCACTGACGGCTTTATTTATCCAAATGAAGAATTGGAACGTCGCGATCTTATGCCGCGCAAGGGTTTCCCTGAAAGCTACAATATGGCATTATTAAGTGACTTTCTAAAAGACGTCTTAAGCGGAAAAGAAGATATCGTTTATCCACTGTATTCACAGGAATTGAGCGATATTGTTCCTGGAAAATATGGTCATGTGAAAAATCCTGACGTTTTGATCATTGAAGGCATCAATACACTGCAGCTTCCTGAAAGTGGCCAAGTGGTAACCAGTGATTTCTTTGACTTCTCAATTTATATTGATGCCGAAGAAGATTTAATTGAAAAGTGGTATATCCAACGTTTTAAGAAGGTCTTGAAACTAAATAAGGATAAGCCAGACAACTTTTACTACAAATTGGCAAATGGTCCGCTTAATGAAGCATTGCAGCTAGCTGAAGAGACTTGGCAAATGGTCAACTTGGTTAACTTGCGTGAATATATTGCGCCAACTAAGGAGCGTGCCAGCTTAATTTTGCATAAAACAAATGGACATTTAATCGATCGAATTTACCTAAGACATATTTAATTTGGTATACTAAAAGTTATGAATACGATTTATTTATTATTAATTAAAAAATTTGCTTTGCCCCCAGCGTGTTAAAAGGATGGACACGTAAAAAGAACAAAAAAAGATTAAGGGAGAAAATTTAAATGGTACAAGCAATTAATTTGAAAAAAGGTATGATTTTTAGTCAAGACGGCAAGTTGATCAAGGTTTTGAAGGCTAACCACCACAAGCCTGGTAAAGGTAACACTGTTATGCAAATGGACTTGCGTGATGTAAAGAGCGGTGCCGTTGTTCACAAGACTATGCGTCCAACTGAAAAGGTAGACTTAGTTGAAGTAACTAAGAAGTCAGCTCAATATTTATACAACGAAGGTGACGTTTACACCTTCATGGATACTGAAACTTACGACCAATACGAAGTTTCAGCTGATCAATTAGGCGACGACGTTAAGTTCTTGATTCCAAACGTTACTGTTGATATGGACTTCACTGATGACAACAAGATCATTGGTATTGAATTACCAGCAACTGTTGAATTAACAGTTAAGGAAACTCAACCAGGTATTAAGGGTGCCACTGTTGCAGGTGGTGGTAAGCCAGCTACTATGGAAACTGGTTTGGTTGTTCAAGTTCCTGACTTCATTAACGAAGGCGAAAAGCTTGTTATCGGTACTGAAAACGGTGATTACAAGTCACGTGCAAACAGTCAACCTAGATAAATAGATAATTAAAGATATAAAAAAGCATTGCGATAGGCAATGCTTTTTTGTTACATGATGTCTTTAGTTTCGGCATTAATTTTAACGATGCGCTTATGACCATTTTCAGCTAGGTCTATTTTCCAGATTGCTTGATCATCAACATCTTCAAGCTCCCATGATAAAGGCGTAGCACCAGGCACTTCTTTTAAAGCAAGTGAAGTAGCTGATTTACGTGAAATAGTTCTCTTTAAATTAAGCGAAGAGTCTTTTTCATAATCGTAATCAAGTACTTGTGTTGATTGACCAACAATCTTGTTGTTAGTAGCGTCAATTTGAATCATGCAATCTTTGCGATCATCGTAGCCGACGATGTTGTAAACATAGACATCGTGATCTAGCACGAGTGAGATCGATTTGATCTCAGCACTAGAATAAAGTGATTTGAATTTTTCGATGGCATCTTCTTGGCTAGTATGGATTGTTGGCAATTTTTCGCTAGAATAGCTAATTTGCTCAGTTCTATTTAAAAAATCACCGACGTGAACAACCACGTTGCTAGTTTTAGTTTCAGTATGAGTGAAATAAAGTTTAGTGATTCCCACTCCCAAGATTATACCGATGCCAACACTTAGAATGATTGAAAAAAATTTTTTCATTAAGTCACCAGTATCTAAAATAGTTATGTTTTTTATCTATATTAATTATAAACTATAAAATATGCGGTGACATATTGTTAATGAATTATTATCTAAATTGTATTATTTTTGCAATGAAACAAAGATTAAGGCAAGCAAAGCTGGCAACATTTGTACTAAAAAGATCTTTTTAGTAGCAGTGAAGCCGCCAAAAATCGCAACAACGACGATTAATCCGAGCAATAATTGCCAAACCATGAAGACGATAGGTGCCTTGAAAATAAAGTAGACCAAGATTAAAAGTAGTCCAAGCATCCCGTTATAGATGCCTTGGTTGGCCATTGAAATTCTAGCAGGGCGCTGTTTTACAAAATCTAAATCCATATCAAAAGCCTTAGCTTGAGTTTCAGGCTTACCAAAAATTTCTAATAAACAAATTCCAATATGTTCTATCCCTACAAGAAACGTTAATACAGTACCAATAATGTTCATTTTTTCTCCTCCTTTTTGGTTAATATTCTACCTGAAAAATTACTTTTTCTAAAATAAATTGTTGACAGACGTAAACACACAAGTTAATATAGGCTTATCAAAAGTAAGAAGGAGATGAATCACATGTTATTAGCACGTCAAATGCAATGTCAAGCTAGCCAATGTTGTTGTCAAAACAACATCTATTTGTCGTGCTCTAATGTGTCGATTCATCTAAAGGCTATTACTGATTAACTAGTTAACAAGTTGTGGTTCTTTTTTGGGATGTATTCCGCGTTAGAGTGGAATGCATCCCATTTTTTTATGCAAGAAAGGAAAAATTATGTCGAAATTAAAGGGAGTTTTAGCAGGTATTGTCACAGTTTCAGTAGGATTATTACTTGCTGCTTGCGGCAATAACAGCAATACATCGACAGCAGAAAAGAACACTTTGAATTTGAGCACCACTGCTCCACTAGACACGATTGATATCAGCAAGTCCACCGGTTTTGGTCAGACAGGGAATGTATTTGAAAGTTTTTATCGCTTGGGCAAAAATGGTAAGCCAACTGCTGGTTTGGCCGAAAGCGGCAAAGTATCAAAGGATGGAAAGACTTGGACGTTTAAGTTGAGGGATGCCAAGTGGTCAAATGGTGATCCGATCACTGCACAAGATTTCGTTTATTCTTGGCGCAGAAGTTTAAATCCTAAGACTGCTTCACCATATTCATATCTTTTTAGTGGCGTAAAGAATGCGGACGCGGTAGCACAAGGCAAGATGAAGCCAAACGCAGTCGGTATTTCTGCACCAAACAAGAAGACTGTTGTAGTTAAATTGAACAAGCCGATCGCTTACTTCAAGGTCCTTATGGCTTACCCATTGTTTGGACCACAAAACGAAAAGGTCGTTAATAAATACGGTAAGAAGTATGCGACTAAGGCACAATATCAAGTTTATTCAGGTCCATTCAAGATTAAGGGCTGGAACGGCACTAATGATACTTGGTCCTTTGTAAAGAATAATGACTACTGGGACAAGAAGGTTGTTAAGTTAGACAAGATCAACTACCAGGTTGTGAAGTCTAACAACACTGGCTACCAAATGTATCAACAAGATAAGCTTGATTTAACTCCACTTTCAAGTGAGCAAGTTAAGAACTTGAAGAGCAACAAGGATTTCACTCAATATCCATATTCACTTGTTAGATTCTTGATGTACAACTTCAAGGATAAGAATGCAGTTAATCGTAAGGCTTTGAACAACCAAAATATTCGCAAAGCTTTATCACTTTCAATTGACCGTAACATTGTAACTAAGAAAGTTTTGGGCAATGGCTCAACCTTACCAACAGGATTTGTGGCTACTGATTTAGCTAAGAATCCAACAACTGGTAAAGACTTTGCTAAGGAGCAAGCTGTAAAGAATACTGTTGATTACAACCCTACTTTAGCTAAGAAGTATTGGAAGCAAGGCTTGAAAGAAATCGGCGAAAAGAATTTAACCTTTAATGTTTTAGCTTCAAATGATGAATCTGACAGTGATCAATTGACTCAATACTTACAATCACAATGGACTAAGGAATTGAAGGGTGTAAAGGTTAATATTATTAACGTGCCAGATAGGTCAACGACTAGCCGTGCACAAGAAGGCGACTTCGACATTTATCTATCACATTGGGGCGGCGACTTTAACGATCCAATGACCTTTATGCAAATTCCAATGACTGGTACTTCATATAACTACGGTAAGTGGTCAAACGATAAATATAATAGCTTGGTAAGAAGAGCTGGCAACCAAGATGCAAATGATCCTGCAACTCGCTGGAACGACTTGGTTTCTGCGGCTAAGATTGTAAATAGCAGCCAAGCCATTACACCAATTTATCAACAGACTACATCATACTTGCAAAAGCCACGCGTTCACGGCTTGATTCATAATACTGCTGGTACGCAATGGTCATACAAGTATGCTTATGTGAAATAGAAGACACTAAAAAACACGATCTCGAAAGATCGTGTTTTTTGTTAATCATCATGTTCAGTTGAAACAACCTTTTTACTGTGAGCGTCGATTTTTACTTCGCTACTGTAGTGCTTGCCGCCAACTTCAACTTCCCAGTAAGTCTTGCCGTGGTCTTGTTCAAGGCTCCATTCACAAGCTGATCCTTTAGCATGTTGCTCAGCGATCACACTAGCTTCATCACGGCTGATTGCACCATTTAGGTTTAATTCTTGCTTTTCATCAGTGTCATCATGATCTAACTTTTCTGAATGAACGCTGCTGGCATGACCAGTTTCGGCGTTGATTTCGGCAGAGTATTCGTTAGTATCGTCAAAGCCGTCAATTTCATAAATGTAATGATTGCCTTCTTGCTTTAAATCGATACTGTGAATCTTTTTACCATTAAATTGGTTGTGGAACTTATCGATTGCTTCTTGCTGGCTAAGTTTAATTTGATTGGTACTTGTCTGAGAGTCACTTGAAGCAATTGAACTGCTCTTTTTAACCGCAGTAGTTTTAGAAGTGTGAGAAGTATGTGTACTTGGCTCACTTGCACTACTATTATGATTGCTTGAACAAGCAGTTAAAAACATGGCAGATAATAAAGCCAAACTAGCTAATTTTAATTTCATGTTTACTTCCTCTCTTAGTCACGCTCAACGCTGATTACTTTTTTGGTCAATGCGTTAATTTTTACTTCGCTCTTTTTACCGTTCTTGGTTACAGTTACTTCCCAGACGCTTCTTGAATTTTCACGCTCAAGTGTCCATTCGATGGCTTTGCTGCCAGGTACTCGATTTTGTGCAATCTTAGTAGCAGTAGAGCGAGAGATTGTCTTACTTAAACTCAAACCTTTTTTGTTAGAATTGCGGTCTTTTTCTGAACGTGCAGAAATCACTTTACCGTTTGAAGCGTTAATCTTCATTTCGTAATCTCTAGTTGAACTAAAACCTTCAATTTCATAAACGTAGCGACCATTTTCTTTTTCTAAGTTAATGGATTCAATCTTTACGTTGTATCTTGATTTGAACTTCTTAACTGCAGAAGATTGAGAAATCTTGATCTTGCTTGAAGCAGCTTGAACAGTAGTATCTACGTTAGTATTAACAGTTGTGATGGCTGCAGTTCCTAAGCCGATTAATGCTGCAGTTGCGATGGTGATTTTCTTTAAGTTGATAGCTTTCATATTTGTCTCCTTATGTCTAATAACATTTAACTTTACTTGATGTCTATATAATACAGGAGAAAACATATTAAAAAATCAAAATCAGATAGAGTTTAAATGAAGATTTCTTCATTTTTCTGGCAACTTAACTGTGAATATGCTGCCCTGTGGCTGGTTGCTTTTAACAGTTATTTGCCCGTGATATTTATCGATTTCGGTCTTTACGATGGCTAGGCCCAAGCCAGATCCTGCGATTTTGCTTGAATGTGAGTTGTCTTCGCGGTAGAAGCGGTCAAAAATTTTATCACGGTTTTCCGGTTTAATACCAATGCCGTTATCAGCAACAGAAAAAGTAACACCCTCATTTTTCTTTAGAGAAACTAAAATCCGACTGTCTTTTGGTGAATATTTAGCCGCATTTTCGATTAGGTTGTGGGCAATATTGTAAAAATCGGTTGCTTGAATTGGATAATCGAGTTGATCTGGCAAGTTAGTTTGAAAATCGCGTGAATAAACAGCTTGTGTTTCATCGATAACTTCACGAATAATTTTTACTAAATCAATTTTCTGAGTAGTTTCCTTATTATGTTCAATTCTGCCTAAAGTGAGTAGCTCGTTGACCAAGGTCTCCAACTTCTTTGATTCAGTATCAATATAGTTTAGTGAAGTAGGGATGACCTCTGGATTGCTTTCACCACGGCGTTTAATTAAGTTAACGTGGCCTCTAATAGCTGCAATTGGCGTTTTTAATTCATGCGAAGCGTCGCTTACGAATTGTTGCTCACGCTCCATTGCCTTTTTTTGAAAAGCAAGCAAGTTGTTAAACGATTGAGCCAGATTTTTAATTTCAAGTGGCTGGCTTGGCACCGTAATTTGGTCTTGCTCACCATTTTTGCGGATATCTTGAATTTCCTGGTCCATAGTTTGAATAGGGCGGCTCCATTTGTGGGACAGCCTGCGTATGAGGGGGATGCTGATGAACAGGGCTAATAAGTTAATCCCTAGCTAGTAAGTAAAAGCCAGGTAATCAAGTTAAGCAGTTCATCGACATTTAGCGCTACACGAACGCGATAGCCGTGACTTTTTTCTTCATTTAAAAAGTAAACGTGGTGTCTCGCAAAGACAAAATTTTGATAATGCTTTTGGTGTTCAATCTTTTTAAAAGTCTCGTGAGCATCTTCAGAATAATAGGTTCTACCTTCCGGTGTGTTTAAAATAATTGCGTCGTCATCTTGCTTAGCTAAATACGCATCGAGTAGTGCTGACCAGTCATATTTTGGCTCTAAATTTTCTTCAACGGCTTGAATGACTTGCTTGCTCTGGCTCTTAGCATGGTAATAAATGTAGCTTGAAGAAATGACTAAAAAGGCAAGGTTAACCACTAATAAGATTGCGACAAATAAGCCAACAAATAGCCGCGTTAGTTGAGCAGAAGTAGTATTCTTTTTCATCTTAATCTTCTTTTCTTAGGCAATAGCCCAATCCGCGGACGGTCTTGATCAAGTTCTTGTTTGGTTCACCAATCTTGTTGCGAATATTTCTGATATACACGTCAACAGTGTTAGTTTGTCCTACAAAGTCATAACCCCAGACAACATCGAGCAGTTCATCGCGACTCTTTACTTTTTCAGGGTCACGCATCAATTCCGTCATCAAAGCGAACTCTTTTGGCGTTAAATAAATTTTTTGCCCATCGCAGAAAAATTCGTGCTTCACTAAATCAATCTTAAAACTGGCAAATTCAAAATCAGTCTGGGCAACTACTTTTTGTGCATTGTTTTTTTCTAGTCTGCGCAAAATTACGCGGATTCTAGCAAAGAGTTCCTCAATCTCAAACGGTTTAGTCATGTAGTCGTCCAAACCCTGGTCTAATGCGGAACTAATATCAGAAGCTGAGTTCTTAGCCGTTAACATGATGATTGGTACGTCGCTTTGTTTACGAATTCGACGCAGAACGGTAATGCCGTCATATACAGGAAGCATCCAGTCTAGCAGAATCAGAGTAGGTTGCTCTTTTTGAAAAAGCTCTAGTGCCTCTTTACCATCTTGTGCCCAGACTACTTGGTAGCCTTCAAATTCTAGCTCTGTCTTCACAAAGCTAGCAACAGCTTCCTCATCTTCAACTAGCAGAATTTTTACATCTTTTTCATCCATATCTTTTTCCTCAAAAAAACGGCTGGAAAATTAATTCCAACCGTTTTGATTTTTAATTTTGACCTTTAAAAGTGCCATTTTCTACTTCACGAATGAAGTCAGCTAAGTGCTTGTAGTAAACAGCTGGGTTATCAACCATGTGGTGGTGACCACCGTCTGGAGTAGTAACTAAGCGTGAATTAGGAATCTTCTTTTGCATAATCTTAGCAGTTGAGATTGGCATAGTTTCGTTTTCACCGAAGGTAAGTAAAGTTGGAACTTTGATGTTGTGCAATTGATCTCTGAAGTGCCAGTCCTTTAACTTACCAGTGATAACGAATTCGTTGTCGCCTTGGAAAGCGTGGTAAACAGCTGAGCCGCCAATGTCTTTTAAGTGGTAAAGCTTAGAAGGTTGCTTACGGTCAACGAAGTTAATGTTCAAAATTTGAACATCATCTTGGTAACGCTTGTTGTCGTAGTCGTTATTCTTTTCGCATTCGTGCATGAAGTCGATTTCGGTTTGTGGAAGAACTTCTTGACGACGGCGGTTAACTGAAGCTACGTATTCATCGATTTCGTCAACCATTGAAGAAATAATAGCACCCTTCAGGTGTTGACCATACTTAACAGCGTATTCTTGAACTAAGAGTCCGCCCCAACTTTGACCGATGAGGTAGAAGTTGTCTAAGCCTAACTTTTCGCGAACTTCGTCAACTTCATCTAAGAAGTATTCGTAAGTTAAATATTTCTTAGCGATTTCAGGATCTGAATAATCAGGTTGATCTGAATAAAGTGAGCCAAGTTGATCGTATATAGTAACTTGTACGTCTAAGCCTTGCTTCTTAAGTTGTTCTGCAGTGTCTTCCCAATATTCGTGGTTGCCGCCAGGGCCGCCGTGAAGAGCTAACAAATGAATGTCGCCTTCACCTTGAGTGTTGGTCCATAAGTGATAACCGTTATCTAAAGTGATGATTTTAGTACCAGTTTTCATAGATTTTCCTTTCTCGTATTATATAAATCGAAATAAGTCATATTGTGATAATTAATCAAATTAGTAT
>NZ_CABUIW010000019.1 GCF_902491705.1 uncultured Lactobacillus sp.
AAAGGTGAATAAAAGCATCGTCATGCTTCTATTCACCTTATACTTTAGGATGTTTGACACCTGGCAAGTGACGACGGTAGTTTGCAACTGGAACGTGCAATTTTTCGATTAATTCTTTGATTTCACGTTCTGTTTTTTGCGTGTCTTCACTTTGAGTAGGCATCTTTGGTAAATCAATTAAGCGATGTGAGTTTGGTGCAAAAAGTCCCAACTTGGTTTTACCGTGTGAGTTTTCAATTTGGTATTGAGCCTTATTACGGTAATGCCATGGATCTGGAGCAGGGATGGTCTTTTTGACTTTGTATTTATTGTAGCCACGTGGATGGTACTTCTTAAGAGATTCAAGCATGTTGTTGCGCTTGAATTCAAGTTGCTTGTCATAAGACAAGTGAGCAAGCTCTAAGCCACCGATTTCTGGGTCAACACCTTCAGGGAAGTCAACGCGATCAGGGCTTTTTTCTTTAATGCGAACTAGTTCACCTTCAATGTAGTGAGGGTAGCTCTTTACGATTTTGGCTACGACTACTTCACCTGGCAAAGCGCCAGGGATGAAGATGATCTTCTTCTTGTAATAACCGATACCTTCACCATTGATGCCTAAGCGTTTAATGGTGATAATGACGTCTTTTTCACGTGGTTTATTTTTGGAAAATTTTCTATTCATTATCCTTATTCTTTCTACTAAAAACTAAATTACATTGCTATTAATTGTACTACCTAAAAAAAGTTCTTAGCAAGCATTACAAAAATTTGCTAGCATGTAATTTAGAATATTGCGAGGTGAAAAAGGTGTTAATAACCAAAGTAAGTGCACAACGACGTCCAGGACGCTATAATATTTTTTTGGATGGCAAATATGCTTTTTCTGCTAGTGAAAAAACTGTAGCTGAGTTTGTTTTGTTAAAAGGAAAAGAATTAGATGATGCTCAAATTGAAAAAATTCGTCAATTTGATGCAGATGCCAAAGCTAGTGATTTAGCCGCTCATTTTTTGAGTTATGAACCTCGAACTGTGTTTGAAGTTTTGCAATATTTAAAAAAGCACGATATTTCTGATGAAGCAGCAAACAGTGCCGTTAGTCAGTTAAATGAATTAGGCTATTTGGATGACCAACAATATGTAAAACTTTTTATCAAGAATGACCTTCGCGTGGGTTCAGATGGTCCTAAAAGTCTATTGCGTAAATTAACTCAAAAAGGCGTGGATCCTGAGATCAGCCAAGTAGAACTTGATGAAGTTGATGATGAAGACTGGATCGAAGTCGGTCAGAGAGTAATTAAATCGATGGTGCATCAAGTAGGGAAAATTGCGCAAAGAGAAATTGAGCGCAAGATGAGAAGTAAATTATTGACGCATGGCTTTGATAGCGGCATTAGTAGTGAAGTCATCTCTTCTTTAGACTTAGCAAATGATGAAGATATGCAGATGGAAGCTTTGAAAAAACAAGGCATTAAAGCATATAAGAGATTTCGTCGCTTTGATGATGCCGAGCGCAAATTTAAGATAAAAAAATATTTGTTTAGCCATGGTTTTTCATCAGGAGAAATTGATGCTTTCTTAAATGGCGAAGTAATTGATTTGGATGAATTAGCAGAATATTAATTAGGAGATAAAAATGAAGAAAACTATTGATGAAAAGATGTTTGTAGGTCGTCCTTTTCCAGCTAGTTTGATGAATGCTCAAAAGAGCTTTATGGATGCAAATCAACAAATGGAAAATGACGAAACTTTTCAAAAGTTTTTAGCTGACAATAACTTGGAAAATAAGCGTACTGCATTGATCGTATCAGGACCAGATAGCTTCATGTACTGGTATGGTGTTTTAGCCGATACAGATAAGGTGCCAACTGGTCTTATGAAATTTGAATTGCCTAAAGCAGAAGTAGCAGAAGAAGAACAAGAAAATCAAAATCTTGTTTTCTTTAACTTGCCTTTAACCAGTACTGTATCTAGCTTTGTTAAAAAGGTAGTTGATAGTGGCATTAAAGTTTACCAAAACTTAGGTGATAGTGATACGCCATACATGGTCTGGGATCTTGATATGGATACAAAAAAACTGACCCAAGATTTATACTTGAAGGCCAGTAAATAAAAATTAATGTTGTTGCGGATCGATTGATAGATTGTCATATTCTACGTAAGCTCCAAGACAAGTTGAAACAAACATAATCAATAAGACATAGCCGATTGAACTGCCTACGATTTGGTCTAGCGTCAAAACTGAACGAACTAGATATGTTGAAGCGAGGCATAAAATGAAGTCTAAGACAATATTGGCAAAAAGTAAGAAGTAGCGTCGTCTAATACTGAAGAAACGCAAAAGCTGTTTTAATAAGCCATCGTTAGTTTGAACAGCTAACAAGTCAACTGGACGTTGAATTGTTGCTTTAACAGCAAACATAATGACAGAGCCAACTAAAGCACCAATTAGCGTACGGCAAATTTCTGCTGAGTGCAAAACTAGTGCATTATAGCCAATACCAATAATTGCTAGACTGCAAATATATGGGATAAGCAATAAAAATGTGAAAACAAGCAAGATATGGCTTTTTTTCATTGTATCCAACCTCCTTAGTCTTATGTGCTATTTTAACATAATGACAACGGCTCTATGCTATAATATCTTTATTTAGATGACTTTTTTAGAAAGAGAGTATACAAATGAGTAGTGATCCTGGAGCGGATAATTTTTTTGATCGCTTGAAAAATCGTTTATCAGGCGACAAAAAAGAAGAAACTAAAGATCATTTAGAAAAAGAAATCATCAACTTGCATGATAGTCATAAGATTGATGATAAAGAATTTTCTATGCTTGAAGGTATCCTTGAATTTCAAGGTAAAATGGCTCGTGAAGTAATGGTGCCGAGAATGGATGCATTTATGGTAGATGCAGAAGTAAGCCTTCAAGACAATTTGGATGAGATTTTGCGTGAACCTTATTCACGTATCCCGGTTTATAAGCGAGATAAAGATAAAATCGTCGGTGTCATTCACATTCGAAGCCTTTTGCGTATGGCTAGACAAAAGGGTTTTGAAAATCTTGATTATGATGATGTAATGACAGAGCCACTGTTTGCGCCTGAAACAGCTGAACTAGGGGATTTGCTGATGGAGATGCAGCAAACACAAAGACAATTAGCTATTTTGATGGATGAATATGGTGGCGTTACTGGTCTTGCAACTATTGAGGATTTGGTTGAAGAAATCGTCGGCGATATCGATGATGAAGTTGATCATACAGAAGTTTTGTATAATCAAATTGCGCCTCATAAATATATTATTTACGGCAAGATGCCACTTGATGATTTTAATGAGCAATTTAATACGCGTCTTGAAATGGAAGACGTGGATACAGTGGCAGGATACGTTATCAATACTCTGAAGGTAATTCCAGCCAAAGGAGAGAAGCTGACAGTTGATATTGGGGATGGCAAGACACTCACAACTAGAAGGATGAAAGGCTCAAGACTTTTGACAGTATTATTGTCAGATAATGGAGTAAAAAAGGAAGAAGATATAAAAGACTAATGGATAAAGAGTTAGCAGATAAAGTAAATAAAAGAAGAACTTTTGCGATTATTTCACACCCTGACGCAGGTAAGACGACTATTACTGAACAAATGCTGCTTTTTGGTGGGGTAATTCGTAAAGCTGGTACCGTTAAAGCACGTAAGACCGGTAACTATGCTACTAGTGACTGGATGGAAATCGAAAAAAAGCGTGGTATTTCCGTTACTAGTTCTGTTATGCAGTTTGAATACAAAGGCAAGCGAATCAATATTTTGGATACGCCAGGTCACCAAGACTTCTCTGAAGACACCTACCGTACATTGATGGCCGTTGACTCAGCTGTCATGGTAATTGACTCAGCTAAAGGTATCGAACCTCAAACTAAGAAGTTGTTCAAAGTTGTAAAACAACGTGGTATCCCAATTTTTACTTTTATGAACAAGCTTGACCGTGATGGCCGTCCACCACTAGATTTGATTGCTGAACTAGAAGATTTATTAGGTATCGAAGGTGTGGCAATGAACTGGCCAATTGGTTCAGGTCAAACTTTAAAGGGACTTTACGATATCGCAAATAAGCGTGTCGAACTTTACCGCAAAGATGGTGCAGATCGCTTCATACCATTGAATGAAGATGGCACTTTGCCAGACAGTGAACCACTTAGTCAAGATCCACAATTCAAGGACACCCTTGATGAAATTGAATTAATTAAAGAAGCAGGTAATAAGTTCGACCGTGAAAAGATTGCTATGGGGGATCAGACCCCTGTCTTCTTTGGTTCAGCTTTGACTAATTTTGGTGTAGAAACCTTCTTAAACAGCTTCGTTGATTTGGCTCCAGCTCCAGAAAGTCACACTGTTAATGGGGATGAAGAATTAAGCCCAGATGATCCAGAATTCTCAGGCTTTGTCTTCAAGATTCAGGCTAATATGAACCCACATCACCGTGATAGAATTGCCTTTGTTCGTATAGGTAGCGGTGAATTTAAAAAGGGACTAGATGTAACTTTAGCTAGAACTGATAAGCCAATTCGTTTGAATAACGCAACAGAATTTATGTCTAGTGAACGTGTTCAAGTTTCAGATGCGGTTGCAGGAGATATCGTAGGTTTATACGATACGGGTAATTTCCAAATTGGTGATAGTATTTATGCTGGTAAACGGAAGATCGTTTACCCACCACTTCCAGAATTTACTCCTGAATTGTTCATGCGTGTAACTGCTAAGAACGTAATGAAACAAAAGTCATTCCATAAGGGAATGAATCAGTTGGTTCAAGAAGGTGCTATTCAGCTTTACCGTAATTACCAAACTGATGAATACATTTTAGGTGCTGTTGGTCAATTGCAATTTGAAGTATTCCAATTCAGAATGAAGAACGAATATAACTCAGAAGTTGAAATGAACAGCATCGGTCATCGTGTGGCTCGTTGGATTGATCCAGATCAGCTTGATCCTAGAATGTCTAACAGCCGTAACTTATTAGTTAAGGACCGTTATGGCAATCCATTATTCTTATTTGAAAATGAATTTGCAGAACGTTTCTTCCACGATAAGTACCCAGATGTTAAATTGACTGAAAAATTATAAAAACAAAAAAGAGAACTACTTTTGTTGTAGCTCTCTTTTTGTTTAATATTTATTGGTTATTTATCAACGTGAATTTCGATTACGTGGCGACTCTTATCAACAGTCAAAGTGTATGAAGAATCATAGTCTTTAAGCAAACGCTTAATGATAAATTCAACTTCGTCTTCACGGACGCGGCGATCATGATTTTCAAGTGCAATACCGATCGCATCTTTACTTTCAGTGTAGATAACTGAAGTATTGCCTAAAGAATATACTTTAACGTAATTGGCGTCAGTAGTGTTAAGTTGACTCTGAACCAAATCAGAATAGTTATTGGTTACATCAATTAAATGCATGGATTTCACCTATCTCTCTTAGCTTTTTCTCTCAACTTTAGTATACCGCAAATCAAGATATATATTTTTATATTTTCTTTTTAATTAATAAAAAAGTTCTGAGACATTGATCCCAGAACTTTTTTGCGTATAACTTGAATGAGTTTTTTTATTTGTTTAATTATTCAGCACTAATTACAATTTGACCATTTTCAACGTCGGCCTTTAGGTTCTTGCTGTCAGCGTGGTCAAGCTTGTAGTCAGCAACCTTGTCTTCAATTTCTTCTTGAATAGTACGACGAAGTGGACGAGCACCTAATGCAGGGTTGAAGCCTTCATCAACTAATTTTTCCTTAGCTGCGTCAGTAACATCAATGTGCAAACCTTGATCCTTGACCATGTTATTAGTGTTAGCAAGCATCAAGTCAACAATCTTGAGTAAGTCAGGCTTAGTTAATTCATTGAATTCGATGACATCGTCCAAACGGTTAAGGAATTCTGGTTTGAAGAATTGACTCATGTTGTTTCTAGCTGATTCGTTTGATTCGTCTTCATTCTCAGCAGCGAAACCAACACTAGCATTCTTAATACCTTGTCCAGCATTAGAAGTCATGATGATGATTGTATCCTTGAATGAAACTGTTCTACCTTGTGAATCAGTTAAACGACCATCGTCTAAGATTTGCAAGAAGAGGTTCAAAACATCTGGGTGAGCTTTTTCAATTTCATCGAGCAAAATCAAACTGTATGGGTTGTGACGTACTTGTTCAGTTAATTGACCAGCTTCTTCATAGCCAACATAACCAGGTGCTGAACCGATTAATTTGGATACAGAGTATTGTTCCATGTATTCAGACATGTCGAAACGAATCATAGCATCTTCTGAACCAAACATTTGCTTAGCAAGTTGTTTAGCAAGTTCAGTCTTACCAACACCAGTAGGTCCTACGAATAAGAATGAACCAATTGGACGACCTGACTTGTTGAAACCAATTCTGTTACGGCGGATAGCACGAGCAACTTTTTCAACTGCTTTATCTTGACCGATAACGTGAGCCTTTAAGTCACTAGCTAAGTTTTGCAATTGGTTTTCTTCTTGCTTTTGAATATCGCCAACAGGGATGCCAGTCTTTTCTTCAACAATCTTGTTCATGATCTTGTTAGTAATAATTGGGGATTTGTCAGGATCAACTTTTTGATCCTTTACCTTTTCATATTTCTCAATTTGATCACGGTAGTAAGCAGCCTTTTCGTAGTCTTCATTCTTCAAGGCTTCTTCCTTTAATTGTTCAGCTGCATTGATTCTTTCTTGCATCTTATCCTTATCAATGTAAGGAATAGTTAAGTTCATTCTTGAACCAGCTTCATCAAGTAAGTCAATGGCCTTGTCAGGCAAGAATCTGTCTTGGATATAGCGAGCAGAAAGCTTAGCAGCAGCTTCGATAGCATCATCTGTGTAGTGAACATGGTGATAGTCTTCGTAGCGCTTTTGAATACCCTTTAAGATACGGATAGTTTCATCAATTGAAGGTTCCTTAACTTCAACAGGTTGGAATCTTCTTGCTAAAGCTGAGTCTTTTTCAATATCACGATATTCCTTAATAGTAGTAGCACCTACTAATTGAAGTTCGCCACGAGCTAAAGCAGGCTTGATAATGTTGCCGGCGTCCATACCACCTTCAGCGTTACCAGCACCAACAATTTCGTGAATTTCATCAATAAATAGGATGATATCGTCGTTTTGTTGTAACTCTTTGATCAATTGTTCCATTCTTTGTTCGAATTGACCACGGATACCAGTACCTTGAACTAATGAAACAACATTTAATGAAATGATACGCTTGTTTTGAAGTTTAGCTGGAACAGAACCATCGACAATTTCTTGAGCAAGTCCTTCAACTACGGCAGTTTTACCAACACCAGCTTCACCAATTAAAACTGGGTTGTTCTTAGTTCTTCTGTTTAAAATTTCAATGACACGGGCAATTTCTTTGTCACGGCCAATTACAGGGTCAATTTTTCCTTTCTTGGCAAGGGCAGTTAAATCTGTACCATATTGATCAAGCAGACTTCTACCACCTTGACCGCCATTTCCATTGCCACCACCCATTTGCATTCTTGGGTCGTTGTTTCTCATATTATTATTGTTTGCGGCATTGTTGTTATTTCCGTTTAATGCGTTGAATAAATCATCAAAGTCGCCAAAAAATTCGTTATTCATATTTTCTAGATTTCCTTGTTGATTTCTTAATTCTTGATAACAGTGTTGACATAAATTAATTTCACGGCTTTGGCCGTTCACCTTTGTAAAAAGATGAATAGAGGCAGGCCGCTCATGACAATTTTGGCAAAGCAAAAATATTACCGCCTTTCATTTAAACTGTACCAAAATTATATTATTAGCACTCACACTAGTCAAGTGCTAAGCACCAATAAACTTATTTTTTGTAAGAATTGTTATATAGAATAAATAAAATATTAATATTTTTGAAAATTTAGTATAAAGAGTAGAATAAAGTGTAAAAAAATTATAAAATTTGAAAAGTGTGGTGATATTTTTGGATTATCAAAAAATTTTGGACCAATTGGTTTCAGGTGAGATCAAAGAGTATGAGGTTAAACCTGAAGATGCCTTTGAGCTTCAAAAGACTATTAGAAATTACGGTAAAAGACAATATATTACCGGTAGAGCAAAAAGAGGCGGTTCTATTGTATATACCGCAACGAATACTGATAAGTAAATAATGTAAACTGTTACATTATTGTTGTCTTAACCGCAAAAACATGATAATCTAGTACTCGAATGGGTATTTATTACCAGTTTAATTTTTCAATTTTAAAGGAGATATTCACAATGGAAAAACGCGATTTTCATATTATTGCAGAAACAGGTATTCATGCACGTCCAGCTACTCTTTTAGTACAAGCTGCTTCAAAGTTTGGTTCAGATGTTAACTTGGAATACAACGGCAAGTCAGTAAACTTGAAGTCAATCATGGGTGTTATGTCACTTGGTGTTGGCCAAAACGCAGACGTTACTATCACTGCTGAAGGTGACGACGAAAAGGACGCATTAGACGCAATTGCTGACACTATGAAAAAAGAAGGTTTAGCTGAATAATGACCAAGACTTTAAAAGGAATTGCCGCAAGTGATGGTATTGCCATTGCTCCAGCATATCTTCTTGTAGAGCCTGATCTTTCATTCTCAAAGTCATCAATCGATGATGTTGATTCAGAAGTAGCACGTTACAACGATGCTATCAAGGAATCAACTACTGAAGTTGAAAAGATTCGTGATACAGCTAAGAAGAGCTTGGGCGAAGAAGAAGCTCAAGTTTTTGAAGCTCACTTAATGATTTTGAATGACCCAGAATTTACTGGTGCTATTGAGAATGAAATTAAGGACTCCAAGATTAACGCAGAAGCTGCTCTTGATGAAACTGCTCAAAAATTCATCGCAATTTTTGAAGGTATGACTGATAATCCTTACATGCAAGAACGTGCTGCCGATGTACGTGACGTTTCAAAGCGTATTATGGCTCACCTTCTTGGCAAGGAATTACCAAACCCAGCTTCAATTGATCACGAAGTTATCGTTGTAGCTCACGACTTAACTCCTAGTGATACTGCTCAACTTAACAAGAAATACGTTAAGGGCTTTATTACTGATATTGGTGGTCGTACTGCTCACTCCGCAATTATGGCTCGTTCACTTGAATTGCCAGCCGTAGTTGGTACTGATTCAATTACTAAAGACGTTAAGAACGGCGATATGTTAATTGATGATGGTCTTGATGGTGTTGCAATTATTGATCCAAGTGATGATCAAGTTGCAGACTACAAGAAGAAGGGTGAAGACTTCCTTAAGCAAAAGGCTGAATGGAAGAAATTGAAGGATGAACCTTCAGTTACTGCTGATGGTAAGCAATTTACCATTGCTGCTAACATTGGTACTCCTAACGACATGCCAGGTGTACACGAAAACGGTGCTGAAGCCGTTGGTTTGTACAGAACTGAATTCTTGTACATGGATTCATCAGACTTCCCAACAGAAGATGATCAATTCGAAGCTTACAAGAAGGTTATCGAAGGCATGAACGGTAAGCAAGTTATCATCAGAACTATGGATATTGGTGGTGACAAGCACTTAGACTACTGGGACTTACCAGAAGAAATGAACCCATTCTTAGGTGTACGTGCTATTCGTCTTTCACTTAAGAACGAAAAGATCTTCCGTACCCAATTAAGAGCTTTGCTTCGTGCTTCAGCTTACGGTAAGCTTGGTATTATGTTCCCAATGATCGGTACATTAGCTGAACTTCGTCAAGCTAAGGCCATTTTGAATGACGAAAAGCAAAAGTTAATTGAAAAGGGCGTTAAGATCGGTGACAACTTACAAGTTGGTATGATGATCGAAGTTCCTGCAGCTGCTGTTTTAGCTGATCAATTCGCTAAGGAAGTTGACTTCTTCTCAATTGGTACTAACGACTTGATTCAATACACTATGGCTGCTGACCGTGGTAACGACAACGTATCATACTTGTACCAACCATATAACCCATCTGTACTTCGTTTGATTAAGCATACTATTGATGCTGCTCACGAAAACGGCATTTGGTGTGGTATGTGTGGTGAAGCTGCTGGTGATAACACCATGTTCCCAATCTTGCTTTCAATGGGACTTGATGAATACTCAATGAGTGCAACTTCAATCTTACGTATCAGAAGCTTAATGAAGAAGTTTGATACTAAGGACCTTAAGGAATTAGCTAACGAAGCATGCTTTGTTTCAGAAACTGCTGAAGAAAACGAAAAGTTAGTTAACGACTTAATGAAGAAGATTAACAAGTAATTTTCTAATAGATCCAAAAAGAGACCAGTTTTGGTCTCTTTTTTTGTATTTTTTAATTTTTTTAAATAAAACAAACAAAATCTTCACAAATAATTCACGCTTTATCTTTAGGAGAGATAAAGAAAGTAACATAAAAGATAAAATAGACACTTACAAAAAAGAAGTTAGTATGTTATACTGGTTGTAAGTTAAAGAACGTATACAATTATTTGTTCTGAGGAGCGTGATTTTTATGGTAGATTTATATGTATCTCCTAGTTGTACCTCATGCCGTAAAGCCAGAGCTTGGCTCGAAAAGCATAATATTCCTTTTAAAGAAAGAAACATCTTTTCTGAGCCTTTAACTAAAAAAGAATTGTTGAGAATCTTGCGTATGACAGAAAATGGTACAGAAGAAATCATTTCTACCCGCTCAAGAGCTTTTCAACAATTGAAGATCAATTTAGACGATTTATCAATTGATCAGTTGCTTGATTTAGTAGAAAAGAATCCCAGTCTCTTGAGAAGACCAATCATCATGGATGATCGTCGACTTCAAGTGGGTTATAACGAAGACGAAATTCGTCGATTCTTGCCACGCAAAGTGCGTCGTCTAGAATTGGCTGAAGCACAAAAGATTGCAGATTTATAATTTGATTAAAGTGTTAGTGTTAATGCTGACACTTTTATTTTTAGCAAAAAATACGCTACAATATACTATAATGATTCATGGAGGTGAAATCCTGTGCAAGTAGATCATATTAATGAAAATACAATTAGGGTCAGAATCGATAAAGAAGAGTTAGCTCGTCGCGGCCTTAAAGTTCTTGATCTTTTAGGCGATAAAGATAAGATTCAACAATTCTTTTATTCAATTCTCGCAGAAGTTGATACAGATCATACTTTTACAAAAGGTGTACCTGTGACTTTCCAAGTAATGCCAAATAATGGTGGCCTTGATTTAATGATTACTAAAGTCCAACCAGAAGACGCAAATAATTTGCGTAAAATGATGGGTTCAATGGATGATGATAGTGATTCAACACAGGCGGACTCCGATTCAAGAAGAAGCTTTTTCGATCTTGATCCAAAAGATGATTTAAATACTGAACTTGATCCGCTAACACAAGAAAAAAACGAAGCTAACGCAGATGCTAGTGCGAATACTAATAATGAATATTGGAAGTTCCAAAAGCGCCACGCTTATAGATTTAATGAGTTGGGCAATTTAATTGAACTGGCAGATAATTTAAGAGTAAGTGATTTGGCTTCAAGCTTGTATTATCAACGCGGACAATATTATTTGGAATTAGCTTTTCTTGATGAAGATTATGCTGAATTAAAGCCTGCAGATGCTTGGGCAATTGCTAATGAATATGGCATCAAAATCGATGATGCAGAAATGAATACAGTTAAAGAAACTGGTAAGTGCCTGATGGAGCAAGATGCTTTAGGTCACATTCGCTACTATTTTCTTAAGCAAACTAACTAATTAAGATTTTATAAAGAAAAAGAGACGGAAGAAAAATCCGTCTCTTTTTTGCGTAATAAAACATGGGTGAAAAAATATGTATGCAGCCATGTTAAATAAAAAATTAGTACTTGCAGTAAGTGAAGCTTACTTAGTTAATTCAAGACAAAAAGAATTAAATCGAGAAAATTATCGTTGTCCGCATTGCAATAAAAAAGTGATTTTGATTATCTCAGAGAAAAAGTCCGCTTTTTTCAAGCACTTAACTAGTTATTCAAATATGATGGGTGAAAAAGAAGAACACCATCAATCTAAAATGCTGTTTAAAGCAGCGCTAACAGCGGCAGGATTTGGTGCTGAAGTGGAAATACCACTAGCCGATGGTCAACTTCGAGCGGATGTGCTGGCTACTAAGAAATTGGCATTTGAAATTCAATGTGCACCACTTAGTGATGCAGAGTTTAAACATCGACATTCTTTATATCAGAAAATTGGTGTAACCGATATTTGGATTGTGGGTCAGCGCCATTATTTGAAGCGAAATTTAAAGCACACGCAATTAATCTTTTTTAGAAAAAATCAAAAATGGGGTAATTATTATTTAGAAGTGAATCCAGCTAAAAATTGTTTTTGTTTAAAATATAATATTTGCCAAGAAGCTGTTACTAGAAAATTGCATTATCAAACTAAATATTTTGCGTTAGATGAAATTGGCATTAAGCAGTTTTGGTGTTTTAAACCAATATTAAAAGCATATACTTGTAAACCAATTGAACAGAGAAAATATTTAGAAAGACAAATTAAGCAAAAATCCAAATTAGGTCTAAAAGTAGCAGAGTTGCTTTATCGACAAAAAATAAGTATCAGCGATTTGCCAGATGAAGTATTTAAATACCGCAATCCTGGAGACGAGAATGTGCTAATTACTTATTTACAAAAAAACGCCTCATTAAATGAGACGTAAGTGATTCTGCATTGGCAGATAATCGGAAAAATCTTTTTCGCAATTTGGAAACATCAAATTGGCTAGATCTTGCTGATTTACTGGCCCTTCCAATAGAACACCGTTTTGATCATTATTTTCATTAAATAAAACAATCGTTGGTGTAGCTTTAATGTTCCATTGGTTAGCTAGTTTTTGGTCTTCTTCAATTGATGCCTTTAA
Organism: uncultured Lactobacillus sp.; assembly: GCF_902491705.1. GTDB lineage: Bacteria > Bacillota > Bacilli > Lactobacillales > Lactobacillaceae > Lactobacillus. The sequence continues at coordinate 12,886 of NZ_CABUIW010000019.1, forward strand.
ATAATCCCCATGCTTTATGGCATCAATTGTTGAAGTCTTAATATTCAAGCTATCGGCAATTTGTTGCAACAATTCAGGCGTATATGCTGAAGCATCCTTGCTTAAATGCTTTTGCAATTCGTATAAATATCTGCGTGCTTTCTTGTTGCCATAACTTATCTTAATTGCATGATAATTTCGCAAAGCTTCATAAGTTGCAGTAGAAATGCTCTTAATATCTGGCAACTTTTGTGCATCCTTGCGTCTGCGAATAATGTCATCGTTGACTAGACAAACATTGGCAATTGGAATGTAGTGGCAACAAACATCAATTCCTAATTCGTCAATGGTTTCGCGAATTTGTCGTTCTGTATCATAACAGTAAATCCCTATTGGATTGATGAATAGAAAAATCTCAAACATACTCTCGACCTCTTTGGTGATTTATTCATTGTTACTTTAGCAAGAAAAAAAAACAGTGACAAAAAATATGCTTTATTTTCTATATGTTATTTTCTGTGAGCGCTTGCGCGTGCGATTTTATTTTGATTGGTATTAGCTTTTGTTTGAGTAAAGCCATAATCATGCTCAAGCTCAGCTTGTACTGCTTTAATTAAAACAGGATCAGTGTTTTCAATTTCTAGTTCAAAGTCTTGATAACCATCAGGGTAAGAGGTGGCATCTAGTGTTAGTTCACAATCTTTAGGACCATTCATTAGAATGCGGCGGGTTTTACTCCAAGTGAAGAGTACTAATTGCTCTTTTTGATCTGAAAAATGTTGATCGATGTATTCACCAATATTGCCTTGAAAATCAACGTGTTTATGTGCAACTAATTCTTTTGCTTGATCGTGAGATAAATCGTCATTAATTTCGATTACTTCATGAAAATTCTTCTGTACAGGATTAGGATCAGGAACTTTCATTGTCTGTTCCGCATGATCAGCATAAATTCTGATTCTAAGACTGATACGATGATTTTTTAATAAATCATCTGGTGTATCAAAATAATAGTTTTCTTGAACAAAGTCAGCTTTGACAGGGAAACTATTGATGATCTTTTCATAAACATTTTTTGATAATAATGTTTTTGCTTCAATTTCACGATTTTTACTCATAAATTTTCCTCCAAACCATATATGACCATTATATGGTAAAATTATAGTGTTTGCTAAGAAAGGGATGTTTTCTCATGGAAATAGATTGGGATACTTTCTTGTGGCCTTATAACGAAGCAGTTCGCGAATTAAAGGTTAAATTTCGTTCCCTTAGACAAGGCTTTTTAACTAGGGGAGAACATTCACCAATTGAATTCGTAATTGGTAGAGTAAAAACAGTAGATTCAATTAAGGAAAAAATGACTCGAAGAGTAATCAGTCCAGACGTCATTGAGACTGATATGCAAGACATTGCTGGGATTCGAATTGTTACTCAATTTGTAGATGACATCTACAAGGTAGTAGATTTGATTCATGCTCGAGACGATATGGAGGTAGTTGAAGAGCGTGATTACATTCAAAATGCTAAACCTTCAGGCTATCGTTCTTATCACATGGTCATCAATTATACGGTATATTTGCCGGAGGGTCCTAAGACTTTAATTGCGGAAATTCAAATTAGAACTTTAGCGATGAATTTCTGGGCTACTGTTGAACATACTTTGAATTATAAGTATAAGGGTGTTTACCCAGACGATATTTCAAAGAGATTAAAGTCTACAGCTGAAGCTGCTTATAAATTAGATGAAGAAATGTCATCAATTAAAGATGAGGTCCAAGAAGCACAAAAGATTTTTACCAAAAATAAGGGTAAGGAAAAATCATGAAAGTAACAATTGCGCATAATAACTATGATAAGACCTTGGAAACAGTGGCCCATTTAAAAAAGTTGCTCGAGGAAAAAAACGTTGTCTTTGATGCAAAATATCCTGATGTGGTAATTACCGTTGGGGGCGACGGGACACTGATCAATGCCTTTCATCGTTATGAAAATCAAGTGGATTCTGTACGCTTTGTCGGCGTTCACACAGGACACTTAGGCTTTTATACTGATTGGCGCAACTATGATATTGATAAAATGGTCGATGCATTGCTTTTAACTGATGGCGCACCTGCAAAATATCCATTGCTTGAAATTAAGACGCTAACAGAATCTGGTGAGATTCGCTATCACTTGGCAGTTAATGAATCTGCAGTTAAGAGAGTATCGCATACTTTGGAAGCTGATGTGTATATCAATGATGAATTGTTTGAAAACTTCCGTGGCGATGGCCTTTGTGTTTCAACGCCTACAGGTTCAACTGCTTATAGTAAATCACTAGGTGGTGCAGTAATTCATCCTCGCTTGAAAGCATTGCAGATGACAGAAATTGCTTCAATCAATAATCGCGTGTTCAGAACATTATCTGCTCCAATAGTAATTGCACCTGATCAATGGATTACAATTGTACCTAATGCAGATCACTTTGTAATGACAGTTGATGGCGCCAGAATTGATGTTAGAAATGCAAAGAAAATCGAATATCGTATTTCACATCACTCAATTCAATTTGATCAATTTGGACACCATCATTTCTGGTCACGTGTACAAGATGCATTTATTGGAGATAATGAAAATGACTAGTTTATTTAAACTAATTGTGCAAGAAAGAGACCCAAAAAAATTGGGCTCTTTTTTGTTAAAAAAAGGATTTTCACACCAAGCATTAAATAATGCTAAACATCATAATGGTTTAATTTTGGTAAATCATAAAAGAAGATATACCAGTTTTCATTTAAAAACTAATGATGAAGTAATTTTTGTTACTGGTGAAGAAAAGAAAAATGATTTTTTAAAGCCATCTAACAATCCGGTAGAGCCGGTTTTAGAAACGAAAAACTATATTATCTTAAATAAGCCAGCAGGTGTTTTATCGATTCCATCACGCTATGAAGATAATGATGCAATTGTTAATCGCTTGATGGGCTATTTTATTCAAAAAAAGCAGCCAGATTTAAAGCCGCATGTAATTACTAGATTAGATCGTGATACGTCAGGCTTAGTACTAGTGGGTAAGAATTCTGTGGCTCACGCACGCTTTAGCAAAATCGGTAAGGAAAAATTTGTCAAAAAATATCATGCTATCGTGCATGGCAATTTTAAAGATGAAGAATTGACGGGTTTGATTGATGAACCGATTGGCAAAGCAGGGAGCGGTGTTAAGAGAAGTGTAATCGCATCGGGCAAAAAGGCACAAACAGAATATAAAGTGCTTAAGCAAGTGTCAGGAGCTAGTCTGGTTGAATTACGCTTGTTAACTGGCAGAACGCACCAAATCCGTGTGCATATGGCTTATTTAGGTCATCCCCTTTATGGTGATCCATTGTATGGAGTGGATGACAACTTTTCACGCCAAGCCTTGAATTGCTTTTATCTAAGATTTCCCGATCCTTTTAATAATGGAGAAGATAAAACGATTGAGATTGCTGATCCAAGTGACATGCAAAAATTATGGCAGGAGCTTAATTAATAAAAATTTCTAAAACTATTAGGATTTGCTACTAAAAAACTTGCATAACGAAACCGCTTTCTTTAGAATTGAAGGTGTAATATAAAACTATTCGTGTACAGAAAAGAGGACATCTTTATGTATTATTCCAATGGTAATTATGAAGCCTTTGCAGATCCTAAAAAGCCTGCAGGCGTAGATAAAAAGTCTGCTTATATTATTGGTAGTGGATTGGCTGGCCTTTCTGCAGCTGTTTTCTTAGTACGTGATGCTCAAATGAAGGGTGAACGTATCCATATCTTAGAAGAACTTCCAGTAGCAGGTGGTTCTCTTGATGGTGCTAAGCGTCCAAATGCTGGATTTGTTGTCCGTGGTGGACGTGAAATGGAAAACCACTTTGAATGTTTGTGGGACATGTACCGTTCAATTCCAAGTTTGGAAATTCCAGGTGCATCATATCTTGATGAATATTACTGGCTTGATAAAGAAGACCCTAACTCATCAAATTGTCGTTTGATTTATAACCGCGGCGATCGTTTACCAAGTGATGGTCAATATGGTTTAGGTAAATGTGCTAACGAAATTGTTAAGCTGATCATGACTCCTGAAAAAGAACTTGAAGGAGAAACTATTGAAGAATTCTTTAGCGACGACTTCTTCAAGACCAACTTCTGGTCATACTGGTCAACTATGTTTGCCTTTGAAAAATGGCACTCAGTAGCTGAAATGCGTCGCTACGCAATGCGCTTTATTCACCACATTGATGGTTTGCCAGACTTCACTGCTTTGAAGTTTAATAAATACAACCAATATGAATCAATGGTTAAACCATTACTTGCTTACTTAAAGGATCACGACGTTAAATTTGAATATGATTGCCATGTTCAAAACGTTGAAGTAGAACATGAAGGCAATGAAAAGATTGCCAAAAAGATTATCATGACGCAAAATGGCAAAGAAACAGAAATTCCATTAACGCCAGATGACATTGTCTTTATCACCAACGGTTCAATCACTGAAAGTTCAACTTATGGTGATCAAAATACTCCAGCTCCAATTACTCACGCTAAGGGTAGTTCATGGAAGTTATGGGAAAACTTGGCTAAGCAAGATCCAGCCTTTGGTCATCCTGATGTCTTCTGTGAAAACTTACCAGAGCGTAGTTGGTTTGTTTCAGCTACTACAACTTTGGAAAACAGAAAACTTGCTCCATACTTTGAACGTTTGACTAAGCGTAGCTTGTATGATGGCAAGGTTAACACTGGTGGTATTATTACTATCGTTGACTCTAACTGGGAACTTAGCTTTACCATCCACCGTCAACCTCACTTCAAGAGCCAAAACCCAGATCAAATTGTTGTTTGGATCTACGCACTTTACTCAGACACTGAAGGTAATTACATTAAGAAGAGAATTGTTGACTGTACTGGTAAAGAAATCGCAGAAGAACTTTTGTATCACTTAGGTGTTCCTGAAAGTCAAATCAGTGAAATGGCTAGTGAAGAAAACATGAATACTGTTCCTGTTTACATGCCATATGTTACTAGTTACTTCATGCCTCGTCATGATGGCGACCGTCCAGCAGTTGTTCCAGATGGATCTGTCAACATTGCCTTTATTGGTAACTTTGCTGAATCTCCAACAAGAGATACTGTCTTCACAACTGAATACTCAGTAAGAACTGCTATGGAAGCTGTATACACATTGCTTAATGTTGACCGTGGTGTTCCAGAAGTATTTGATTCTATTTATGACATTCGTCAATTGCTTCGTGCTATGTACTACATGTCAGACAAGAAGAAGTTAGTTGATCAAGACATGCCACTTCCTGAAAAATTAGCTGTTAAGACTGGCATGAAGAAGATCAAGAGAACTTGGGTAGAAGAATTATTAAAAGAAGCAAACTTGATGTAATTCTAAACTAAAAAAGCTTGAGCATTTGCTCAAGCTTTTTTTGCGTGCTTTTTAAGACTTTTCATAATTAATAAAATTCCTGCAGCAATTAAGGCAATTACGATAAACATGATTACCGCCTTGATAATTCTGCTGCTGTCTAAATGCAAGATGGAGTCGCCACCATAAGCATAAATATAGGCAAATGGTGCAACACCAATCACGATTGGAATTAACTGCTTTTTTAAATTATTTTTGTTAATCATGACATTAACATAACTAACAGTAGCGCTAGGGATGAATGGAATTAAATATCCGATCGTTAAAGCAATCATTGGATATTTCTGCGTCGTCAATAATTTATAGATCTTACTGTGTGACATGTTTTTGATATCATACAGCTTTCGAAGTAGTTCCATTAAAATGACTTGGCCTAAAATATCACTGATCCAGTTAACGATAAAGCCAAACGCAGGTCCATATAAAATACCGTTTAACACACAGAAGATACCGTTGGATAAGCCAGGAATAGCTACACAAATAGCATTTAGAACGAATAGGAAGGCTAAATCCTCAATGCCGTGACTGCGAACCATTTTTACTAATAGTTCTTCATTATGGTGATCAAAGTTAGTTAACAATCTTAATTCAGGTAGGTAGCTTAAATACAACTTGTATAAAAGAAGTAAACCTAATACGCCACCTAGAATAAATAATGTAATACGAATAATTTTGTGTTTCACTTTGTCACCTTCTTGTTTATGTTACCTTTATTCTACTTTAAATTTTGACAATAAAAAAGCCATGACTATCTAAGTCATGACTTAAAATTGATTCTACTTAGTAAATAAAACGCGTGTACCTTCTGGAACAGCAATATCTTTTTGAATAGGTGTTAATGTACCAGTACCACCATTTCTTAAGTAGAGAGTGGCGTTATCAGTGTTTTGATTTGCAGCTACTAAGTATTTTTCACTTTCGTCCCAGTTGAAATCACGTGGGAAGTCGCCAAAAGTAGAAACGCGTTGAACTAAGCTCAAAGTGTGAGCATCGTTTACTTTGAAGACAGTGATTGAATTATGACCACGATTAGAAATATAAATGTATTTGCTATCACGGCTGATGTAAACAGCAGCGGCACCGTTATGCTCAGTGAAGTCATCAGGAATGGTCTTGTAAGTAGCAATATCTTCAAAGTCCCAGGTGTCTTCGTTGAACTTAACTACGTTGATCTTGCTGGAAAGTTCACCAACAACGTAGAAATAGTTGCCGTCTTTAGAAAAGACAATGTGACGATCGCCAAAGCCGGCTTCGTTCTTGTATTGTGCTAAGTGCTTTAATTCACCATTTTCAAGACGGTAGAAGTCAACAGTATCATTGCCTAAGTCGCAACTAACTAAATTGCCAGCAGGGGTTTCATCGAAGAAGTGTGGGTGAGGACCGTCTACTTGCTCTGGGCGAGGGCCTAAGCTTTCAGGCTTGTGGGTAGTTTGAGCAACTAATTCTAACTTGCCGCTGTCACTATAACTAAATACTGATAAAACAGCGGTGTGATAGTTGGCAGTGTAAAGCAATTTTTTATCATGGTTAATGCCTACATAAGCTGGTGAAGCACCAGGTGTTAAATGACGATCAACTTCATTAGAACCTGATTCATTTACTTTAAATACGCTGATACCACCCTTGTCGCCAGCGTTATTGATAGTAAAAATGAGATCGCCATCTTTTTGGAAGTAAGTAGGTCCACCAACACTGACAATATTTTCAGCTTTACCTAAACGAGCATCATTATTTTCACCAGTAAAAGGTAATTCGTAAATCCCTTTTGAGGTTTTCTTAGTATATCCTCCGATTAAAACCTTCATATATTTGGCCTCCATTATTTAAATATAAAGAAACTTTATAAAATTAAGTATACCATGGGAAAAGATCTGATTATGACTATTTAACGTAAAAAGTGATACAGTTAGAACTATAAGTATAAGTGAATATATTTTTCTAAGGAGGCATATAAATAAAATGGATGAAAAAAAGATCCGTGAACTATATGCTCAAAATGATATTAAAGATGTTTTTAACAATTTGCATTCCTCTGCAGATGGTTTAACACCTGAAGAAGCTGAAAAGCGACTAAAAAAATATGGTGAAAATACCATCAAAAAAGCTGCTGCGGAATCTGAATGGAAAACCTTTTTTAAGAATTTTATTAGCACGATGGCCATTTTGCTTTGGATCTCCGGATTCATTGCAATAATTTCAGGCACGGCTGAACTAGGAATTGCTATTTGGTTAGTTAATATTATCAATGGCTTGTTCAGTTTCTGGCAAGAACGTGCTGCTAAAAAAGCAACGGATGCATTGAACAATATGTTGCCAACGTATGTTGATGTAATTCGTGGCGATAAAAAGCTGCAGATTGATAGCAAACGGCTGGTTCCAGGTGACGTGTTTGTTTTACAAGCAGGCAATTCCATTCCAGCTGATGCCAGAATTATTTCTGCTAGTTCAATGCAGGTTGATCAAAGTGCATTGAACGGTGAATCTGTTCCTGAATCAAAAACAACTAAATATGATCCTGGGGAAGGTAGTTATGCGGAAAGCAATTTGGTTTATTCAGGAACTACCGTTGGTGCTGGGACTGCACGTGCAATTGCCTTTGCGACAGGGATGAACACTGAATTTGGGCGAATAGCTAGTTTAACGCAAAAGCAAACTAAAACTACTAGCCCATTAACAGCGGAACTTAATCGTTTAACTAAGCAAATTTCAATTATCGCGATTACGATTGGGGTTATCTTCCTGATTGCTGCGATTTTCTTTGTTAAATATCCATTTGCTAAAGCATTTATCTTTGCTTTGGGTATGATTGTAGCCTTTATTCCAGAAGGACTTTTGCCAACTGTAACTTTGAGCTTGGCTCAAGGTGTTAGAAGAATGGCTAAAAAGCACGCCTTGGTTAAAGAGTTAAATTCTGTAGAAACATTGGGTGAAACAACAGTTATCTGTTCTGATAAAACTGGTACGTTAACGCAAAACCAAATGACTATTCACTACATTTGGACTCCAGCTAATGAGTATCATGTAACAGGTAACGGTTATGTTAACAATGGTCAAATTGAACTAAATAATAAACAACTCTGGTATGAAGAAAATCCAGATTTGCATAAACTTGTTCAAATTGCCGCTTTGGATAATGATACTAGCGTACAACCTGCTAAAGAAAAGGGTGCAAAGCCTAAGATCTTAGGTACGCCAACTGAAGCTAGTTTGATTATCATGGCTGAAAAAGCCGGTTTTGATAATCAAAAAGTTTTGGTTAAATATCCACGTCTGCGTGAATTACCATTTGATTCTGATCGTAAGAGAATGTCAACGATTCATCGCTGGAACGATACACAATATATTATTTTCACTAAAGGATCATACAGCGACACGATTAAACAGTGTGATCGTATCCAAGTTAATGGTCAAGTACGTGAAATGACAGATGATGATCGACTACGTTCTAAGAAGGCTAACGCTGATTATGCTTCACGCGGATTGCGTAGTATGGCCTTAGCATATCGGATTATTGATCGTGATGTAGATATTAATAAAATATCTATTGATGAGGCAGAAAATCACTTGGTCTTTGTAGGTTTAACTACAATGAGTGATCCACCTCGTCCAGAAATTTATGATGCTGTTAAACGTTGTCACCAAGCTAAGATTAGAATCATCATGGTAACTGGTGACTCAAAGTTGACTGCTAAATCAGTTGCTGTTCAAATTGGTTTGACCTCTGATAAAGCTCGCGTTATTTCAGGTAACGAGCTTGAAAAGATGAGCGATGATGAACTTCGTAAGGCTTTGAAGGGTGAAGTCATTTTTGCCAGAGTTGCTCCTGAGCAAAAGTATCGTATTGTTAAGAACTGTCAAGCAAATGGTGAAGTTGTTGCTTCAACTGGTGACGGGGTTAACGATGCTCCTGCTTTAAAGCAAGCTGATATCGGCATTGCGATGGGGCAAACTGGTACAGATGTTGCTAAGGAAGCAGCCAACATGATTTTAACGGATGATAACTTTGCATCAATCGTAGCTGCAATTGAAGAAGGACGTGCCGTTTATTCAAACATTCGTAAGTTCTTAACTTATATTTTGACTTCAAACGTGCCAGAAGCTATTCCATCAGTATTGTTCTTATTCTCTGGTGGTCTAATTCCTTTGCCAATGACAGTTATGCAAATTTTGACAGTTGACTTAGGTACTGACATGCTTCCTGCCTTAGGGCTAGGTGCAGAAGCCGCTGATCCAGACATTATGAATCAGCCGCCAAGAAAGCGTAGTGAACACTTATTAAACAAGGGTGTAATGATTAAAGCCTTTTGTTGGTATGGTTTATTATCTAGTTTGATTTCTACTGGAGCTTACTTCTTTGTTAACGCTCAAAATGGTTGGCCACAAACTGCTTTAGCTGCAAGTGGTCCTGTTTATATGCGTGCCACTACAATGGTATTAGGTGCGATCGTCTTTACACAGATTGCTAACGTTTTGAACTGTCGTACTAATAAGACATCTGTTTTCAAGAAAGGATTATTTAGCAACAAGAATATTTGGTATGGTATTATCTTTGAAATTTGCTTGTTCTTTGTTTTGACAATTACACCAGGTATTCGTCAATTATTTAACACCACACCATTGTTTGCTTCAGATTGGTTATTCTTGTTCTTATTACCAATTCCATTAGTACTTCTTGATGAAGCTAGAAAATGGATTATGTATCATAAAAAATAATTAACGATTTGGGCCGCTTAAGTTTTTAAGCGGCTTTTCTTATGCTAAAATTATTTTTAAGGAGATAATTATTATGAAATGGATTTCAACTATTAAGAAAATTGGTAAAAAAGCTGTCGATAATAAAGATGGCATGGTAATTTTGTTTGGTGAAGGTGCTAACAAGGAACTGGAAGATGTCTCAGTTATCCAAAAGTTTGATGAAAAAACACCAGTTAGTGGCTTCGTATTTAAGAAAGGCGACACTATTACTGTTGACGGTCAAACTTATGTAGCAAATTATGTAGGTCCAATGGTTGAAAGTAACATGAAAGCATTGGGTCACGTTACCTTGTTCTTTAACCGTCCAGTATCAAAGACACCTTTAGCTAATGCTGTTTACTTTGATCCAGATGTAGATCAACCAATGCCTACCTTTAGAGTAGATGATGATATTGTTTACGAACACATTTAATAATTAGGACAGTTAGATGGATTATAAACAAAATCATAGGGGCGAAACATTATTTAAAAAGTGGTTTTTAAATAATCGATTTAGTATTGTTTTATTAAACATCTTATTGTTCTTTTTGATCATTTGGGTTTTCAATAAAATATCATTTGTCTTGAATCCAGCTTGGGTATTTTTCAGTGCTGTCTTGCCGCCATTACTATTGGCAATAATTCAGTACTATATTATGAATCCTCTAGTTGATTGGCTAGAAAAGAAATTTAAGGTGCCAAGAGTATTAACAATTGTTGTTTTATTCTTGTTTGTAATTATTGCTTTAATTTGGATCATCAATATTTTGGTACCTATTGTCCAAAACCAGATCAATTCTTTGGTTAAGAATTGGCCCAATATTTGGAATGATGCTGTTAATGCGACGCAGAAGGCCTTAAGGGATCCGCGTCTGCATTCAATAAAAGGCAGAATTAATGGTATGATTGACAATACTCAGAAGACTTTATTTAAGTCTGGTCAGAGTGCAATTAATACTACTATAGGCAATATATCTTCTGCTGTAAGTATTATTACTATGATAGTAATGACTTTACTGACAGCACCAGTTATCTTATTCTTTATGCTTAAAGATGGACATCAACTTCGTCCATACATTACGAAGTTTGCACCAGAAAAATGGCAACCTAGTTTTAGTAAGTTACTTTATGATATTAACTATGCTTTAGCATCATACATTCGTGGTCAGATAACTGTTGCCTTTTGGGTAGGAGTTATGTTTGCAATCGGCTATTCACTAGTTGGTTTGCCTTATGGGGCAGCTTTAGCAATTTTAGCTGGTTTCTTGAATTTGATCCCGTATTTTGGTACTCCAATTGCACAGATTCCAGTAATCGTTATTGCAATTATGACTTCTGGTCCAATGTTAATTAAAGTTTTAATTGTCTTTCTAATTGAGCAAACAATTGAAACAAGAGTCTTGAGTCCATTAATTATGGGTAGCAAGATGGCAATGCACCCTGTAATCACTATCTTACTTTTGATTGGTGCAGGTTCCGTTTGGGGACTTTGGGGTGTCATTTTTGGAATTCCAATTTATGCTGTCTTGAAGATTATTGTGTCTCGCGTGTACAATTATTATCGAAGAGAATCTGAACTTTTTGGTGAAACGGATGCTGCTTCTTTAACCACGGGGGATGCAGATAAGACAACAAAAGATACTGCTAAATAGTTTTAAAGCGTGGCTTAAAAGCTACGCTTTTTTGATAAGGAGCTTTTTTAATGACAAATCATGTAGTTTTATATGAACCATTAATGCCAGCAAATACAGGCAATATTGCACGTACTTGTGCTGGAACAAACACTGTTTTGGATTTGATTGAACCATTGGGTTTTCAAATCGATAATAAAAAGATGAAACGTGCAGGCCTTGACTACTGGGATAAAGTTGACGTACGTATGCATGATGATTTAGATGCATTTTTAAAGACATTAGGCCCAGATGATGAAATGTATTTGATTTCAAAGTTTTCATCTAAAAATTACTCTGATGTGGATTATACTGATCCAAAAAAGAATTATTACTTTGTTTTTGGTAAAGAAACTACAGGCTTGCCTGAAACATTTATGCGTGAATATTATGATCGTAATTTAAGAATTCCAATGTCTGATAATATTCGCTGTTATAATTTATCTAACTCAGTGGCTATGGTCTTGCTTGAAGCACTTCGTCAACAAGGTTTTCCAAATATGGAAACAACCCACCACTATGAAAATGATAAGTTAAAAGATGATTATGACCGTCCAGAAAGATATGAACGTAATTTAGGAGGAAATAAATAATGGATTTTGAAAAGCAGACCCCTGTTACAGTACAATCATTTCACTATGATTTAACTGATGAAAATGCTACTGCTAAGAGTGAAGTTAACCCAGGAATTAGAAAATTAGACGTTAGTGGTGATGAAGAGCATTCAGAAGAAAATGGTAGCTACTATGATGTTGCTGTGTTTTTTGATGTAATTCCTGAACCGGTTGAATTTGAAGTAAGTGGAGCAATTCACCAAATCGTTCAAATCAAGGATTATCATGGTGATGGTTCTGATATTGATAATGCTGACTGGCAATTACTTAGCAGACCATTAGTTGAATATATTGAAACTTTAACTTACGAAGTTACCCAAGTTACATTTGATAAACCTGTTAACTTGAACTTTAAGGCTAATTTTTAGTCACTAATTAAGGTGAGTACATGCCTGTAAAAAGGAAAAAGAGAAAGACAAAAAGAAAATATAATAAAAGCAAGGCTAAAAAGCAGAGCTTAAATTGGAGCATTGTAGGACTGATACTAATCTTAGTATCAGTTTTAGCGTTTGTAAGGTTTGGCATTTTAGGTAAACAAATTGCTAATTTGATTCGAATGTTTTTCGGTGACTCATACCTATTTGCTAGTGGATTAATAGGTTTATTTGGGTTAGTAAATTTAATTTACAACCAGCCGATTCGGTTGAATTTTAAGCGGACAATGGGTTTAAGCTTAGCCTTTATTGGCATATTATTGCTTCAAAGTAATTTATATTTTGAACGTGAACTGGTCAATAGCGGATTTCTAAATTCATTTTGGCATGCAATGTCCGCGGAATTTGGCAGAGCTGGCGTAACTGAGAGCGTCGGTGGCGGCTTTATTGGAGCTTTAGGCTATCAAATTTTCTATCCACTGCTTGGACAAGTCGGTGTTAATGTTTTTGCTGTTTTGCTTTTGCCGATTGGGATTTTGATGTTCTTTGATGTGAAATTTAGAACGATTATTGAAAAATTCCAGTCGGTTAGCCAACTTTTTATTCAAAGAAATAAAGAGGCTGGTGCTAAGTTAAAAGACAAGTATGGGGATGCACTTGAAAAAAGAAAACAAGATCGCTTAGCTAAACAAGATCAAGATAATATTGATGATCCAGATAAGCCAATTTTTCCTGATGTAGCTGACTTTAATCCTGAAGATGATAATGATGCTGCTGAAGATGAAAAAGAAGAGGACGATGATGCAGCATCTGCTCAGGATGTTGTTCCAGAGCCACAAATTCAGATTGCTCCTCAACATGATGACACTGAAAAAGAATTGCCTAAATCTCATTCATTTGAAGAACAGGATCAAAAGCTAGAACAAGAATTAGGTCAAGTAGATCATGGTGAATTAAAAACAGATACACCGGTTAATAAAGCATATAAAATGCCGCCACTTAGTTTGCTTGATCCAATTAAGTCTACTGATCAGAGCGCAGATCGTGATTTAATTAAGAAAAATACGCAAATACTGCAATCTACTTTCAAGAGTTTTGGTGTAAAAGTAATCATAAAAAAGGCTATTTTAGGACCAACGATTACGCGATATGAAGTGCAACCTGCTGTTGGTGTAAAGGTAAGCAGAATTGTCAACTTGGCAGATGACTTAGCCTTGGCTTTAGCTGCAAAAGATATCAGAATTGAAGCGCCTATTCCAGGTAAGCCGTTTATTGGAATCGAAGTTCCTAACCGAGCAACATCTGTAGTATCGTTTAAGGATGTAATGGAACATCAAGATAAAAAGGCTAAGAAGATTCCAATGGATGTGCCTTTGGGTAAAGACGTTACAGGTAGCATTATTTCAGCTAACCTGACAAAAATGCCCCACTTGTTAATTGCTGGTTCTACTGGATCAGGTAAGTCTGTAGCTATTAATACAATTTTGGCTAGCATCTTAATGAAGGCTAGACCAGAAGAGGTCAAACTAGTTTTGATTGATCCTAAAATGGTTGAATTGTCTGTTTATAATGGTGTGCCTCATTTGCTTATTCCAGTTGTAACGGATGCCAAATTAGCTGCTAATGCTTTGCGCAAAGTTGTTAAAGAAATGGAGCGTAGATATAAATTATTTGCTGCTGGCGGCGTTAGAAATATGGATGAATACAATCAAAAAGTGGCTGAAAACAATCAAGATAAAACTAAGCCAGCTATGAAGCCATTGCCTTATATTTTGGTAGTAGTAGATGAACTTAGTGACTTGATGATGGTAGGTGGCCATGATGTTGAAGGAGCGATTGTTCGATTAGGACAAATGGCTCGTGCTGCCGGAATCCACATGATTTTAGCTACTCAGCGTCCTAGTGTTGACGTTATTACTGGGTTAATTAAAGCTAATGTGCCATCTCGTATTTCATTTGCTGTATCTAGTGGGGTGGATTCAAGAACTATTTTGGATCAAACTGGTGCAGAAAAATTATTGGGCCGCGGTGATATGCTGTACATGCCAATTGGTGCCTCAAAGCCTGAACGTGTTCAAGGAGCATATATTGCTAGTGATGAAGTTGAGCGCGTAATTGATTGGGTTAAGAAACAACAAAAAGTCGATTACGATGAAACAATGATTCCTAAAAAAGGTGAAAATGCATCAAGTGGCAATAGCGAAAGTGATGAACCAGAAGATGAGTTTTATAATCAAGCTGTCGATCTAGTTCGCCGTCAGCAAACTGCGAGTGTCTCTATGCTACAAAGACGGTTTAGAATAGGTTATAATCGTGCCGCTAGAATTGTCGATGAGATGGAGGCCCAAGGTATTGTTGGTCCATCAGAAGGATCGAAACCTCGTCAAGTATTAGTTCCACCAGTAAAGAATGAAGGTAATTCAAATAATGCTAACAACTAATATTGAAATTAGAAAAAATAAAAAATTTACAACAGCCGTGTTGGGCTGTTTTTTGCGTTTACCGCTAACTAGCAACAATCTTGCTCTTGCTAGTTTAATTGCTAAATTGCAAATGAATGCTTCAAGAGATTATCCATCGATTATGGAGCAGCAACAAAAATTAACTGAACTATACGATTTGGAATTAGACATTATGCCTCAGCTTTTTGGCAAAGAAATAATTCTTTCTTACTATGCTAATTTTGTAGAGCCAAGCGAAATTCTTGATCCAGATTACACATATGAAAAGATAATTGAAACAATTAGTCAGATTATTAAATTTCCTTATTATGATCATAATACTTGGTTGGGTTATGCTCAGCAGCAATTAAGAGAAGACTATGATGAATTAATGGGTCAGCCAGCTAATTATGCTATTGAGCGTTTCTTTAGATTGTGGTATCGAGATCAACCTGAGTATGCAGATAACTTTATGGGTTCAATTGAAAAGATTGAAAATGCTACTTATGATGATGTAGACAATTTTGTCTCATATATGAGAAGTCGCCCAATAACAGTGCTTGGCATGGCACGAGATAATAATCAAGTAACCAAATTAGTTAATCAATATTTCAGAGGTGCCGGTATTATTAAAAAGTTTGAAGTAGATGATTTAACTATTCCGGCTCAAGATAATCCAATAGAAAAAACTGAAGAACAGGATAATGCTCAGGCACAATTATTAATGGGCTTTGGCTTCAAGCAAAATATTACCTATCAAGGTCAAATTAGTGGATTGCTATTAAGTCAATATTTGGCTGGTGATCAATCTTCAAAATTATTTAGTCAAATCCGTGAAGAATTGGGTGCAGCCTATGATGTTGAAGCAAGTAGTTTTGCCAATAATAATTTGTTTTTGATTAATGCAGGTCTTGATCCAGATAAAATTGGGGATGCTAAACGGATTGTATTCAATGAAATGCAAAAAATAGCCGATGGAGAAGTCGATGATTCATTATTTAAAAAGGCTAAGAAATCACTTGAACGCAGTACTAAGATCGGCTTAGATGGACAAAATTGGCAATTGGGTCAAGCTTTACGCGGAGCGCTTTTCCCAGATTATGTGAATTTTGATCGCGCAGCAGCAATTAAAAAAGCTACGCCACATCAATTAGTAGATTTTGTTAAAAACTTATTTTTCAATGAAAGCTATGTTTTAAAATGATTGTACCTAAGATAATTAAAAGAGAATATAAGTCAGGCTTTAAGGCCGAAATAATTTTAAAGCCACAATTTTACCAACGATTTTTTGGCATCATTATTGACTTTGGAAGCAGTGATCCGCAAAAAGTCGCAGGTTCAGCCCACTTTCTTGAACATAAATTGTTTGCTAAAAAAGATGGCGATATTTCACAAAAATTCGAAGAGATTGGTGCCGATGTAAATGCATTTACGTCATTTAATGAGACGATGTTTTATTGTAGCGGAATAGATCATACTTCTAAGATGCTTGATTTATTGTTTGAGCTTGTAGGCAAGCCATATTTCACTAAACAGAATGTTGCTAAAGAAGCTCCAATTATTAAGCAGGAATTGGCAATGTACAAGAATGATCCTATTTGGGGTATAAATAATGCAATTATGACTGAAATGTTTGATCATTCTAATTTAGGCATTGAAGTAGTTGGTACAGAAGAATCAATTGACAGCGTAAATAAGACTAACTTAACTGCTGCTTATAGTAAAAATTATGTTCCTAGCAAAATGCAATTTGTAGCTTGCGGTGATTTTTCAGATAATCAAGTTAAGACGATTTTGATACAAGTCGGAAAATTGCAGGAGAAATATTTTAAGCCTGCTGACTCAAAACTTGATCAAAAAGAAGCACCTGTTGGTGAAATGAAAGATGTCATCGTTCCTTCTAAAGGAAATTCTAAAGCAATAGGAATTGGAATTCGCTTTAAAAACTTTAAGAAAGTATTATCAAGTCTTGATTTGGCTCAAATTATGCTTGAAATAATGTTAGAATCAAGATTAAGCGTGATGGGACCATGGTATCAAGATATGAGAGTGAGAAGGTTATTAACTAATCCACTTCAAATCTCGGTCAATTACACTAGGCAGGGCGATTTCGCTACTATTTTTGGTGTAAGTCAGCAAGCAAAAGAAACAATTCAGGAAATAGAACAGCAATTGACAAAACCAATCACTAAAAATTCTGAAGAATATCATTTCCTTGAAAAGAATTTTGCTTTGCAGAAAAAGGAATGGTTAGCACGCACTGTTAGAACAATGAACGATCCTTCATCTTTGGCAATTGAAATGATTGAAGAAAATCTAGACCATGAAAATTTAGATTTGAATTTAAAGAAATTACAAGTAATGGGATTCGAAGAATTCAATCAAACATGCCAAAAGTTAATGAAAGATAGTACATTTTGTTCAGCTTATATAGATCCTAGTAATAGGGAGTGATATTGAATGAAACGAGCAATTGTGTTTGGTGCAACTGGCGGAATTGGACAGGAGATTTGCCGTGATTTAGCTGCTGAAGGCTGGTCACTTTATCTGCACTATAATTCACATGAGCAAGTAGCATTAGATTTAGGTAAAGAGTTGTTCGATAAATATCCTAAGCAAGATTTTTTACCAATTAAACTAGACTTTGAAGCAAATGATAGTCAGTTAGAAGATTTTGCTAAAAGTTTATTACCAGTAAATGCAGCCGTTTTTGCTCAGGGCATTACCAAGTACGGTTTTTTAGGCGATGAAAAGCTTGATAACATCACTAAAATAATTAATGTAAATCTTACTGTACCAATAAAATTGACTAAATTATTAGAACCACAATTAATGCGGCAAGAATATAGTCGAATAGTCTATTTGGGCTCCGTTTATGGTGGCGCTGGCAGTGCACTAGAGACTGTTTATAGTGCAACTAAAGGTGGACTCACACGTTTTGCACAAGCATACGCTCGCGAAGTTGCATCTAATAATTTAACGGTTAATGTTATTGCCCCAGGTGCAGTTAAAACTAAGATGAATGCGATTTTTTCTGAAGATACGATTCAGAAAGTACGAGATGAAATTCCTATGGGGCGTTGGGCTAAGGCAAGTGATATTTCATATTGGGTGTCAACCTTATTAAATAAGCGCAGCGGCTACCTCACAGGGCAAACTATTTATGTAACTGGTGGTTGGCTTTTATAACTAAGACGTTGCAATTGAATTTTTATGGTATACTCAATTTGTTAAACTTATTTTGAAGAGGTAAATATGAAAAACATCGGAGAAAAATTAAAGAGTGCTAGAGAGGCCAAAGGGCTTTCAATTGAAGATATTGAAAAAGCAACTAAGATTCAAAGTAGATATCTAAAAGCAATTGAAAATAATGAATTTGATAAACTTCCAGGTGATTTTTACGTTAGAGCATTTATTCGACAATATGCTCAAGTTGTTGGCTTAGATGGTAAGGAATTACTTAGTGACTATCATGAAGATATTCCAGAATCAAAGCCTGATGAATACGTAGAAAACTCGCTTGATAATAAGAGTGAAGAAGTACAGGAGACAACTGATAACAAGAAGAATTTGTGGAAAAATTACTTACCACGGATTGCCGTTGGACTTGGCGTAATTATCGTAATCTTAGTTGTATATGTTTTGTATGCACGCTTATCATCTGGTGGTCAACAAAAAGAAGCAGATAATAGTAGTGTAACTGTTTCATCGCAAAAATCATCATCATCTTCTTCGTCTAAAAAGCCAGCTAAGAAGGTAGTTGTAAGTCAAGTTAAGGTTAAGAAAATCAGTGATAATGAATACCGTGTTACTGGTTTGAAGAAGAACCGTCACTTGGTTGTACGTGCAGGTTCTACCCAAAATATTTCTGCTGGTGTAACTACTGACGGCAATAGTACTTGGCAATCAACTTTAATTGCTAAGCAAAAGCATACTGTGACTCTTCCATCAAATGCTCAAAGAGTAGTAGTAACTTTGAGTAACGACAATGGTACTTCAATTACTATTGGTGGCAAGAAGATTCCATATGCACCAAATAATGCATACCGTACTATTACTTTGTTGATCGGTAAAGCTAAGAAGACATCAAATAATAGTTCTAATACTCAAAGTAGTTCAAATAACACTAATAGTAATAATTCTTCTACCAGTTCAGCTTCTCAAAGCAGGACTAATAATATCAACAGAACTGAAACTCAAAATAGTCATACGCAATCATCAACGATTCAAAGTAGCCATACTCAATCATCAACGACTCAAAGTAGTCAAGCTAATGAACAAAGCAGCCATACACAACAATCATCTGCTACTCAATCATCAACTACTACCCAAAACAACGCTGGTGGCAACAATGGCGGCGGTGATAACGGAAATAATGGCAATTAAGGCTTAGGAGAAGTAAAGAATAATGAATTTACCTAATAAACTTACTGTATTTAGAATCTTTTTGATTCCAGTATTTATGTTAATTATAATTTTTGGTGGGGATGCACATACTGTAGCAGCTGGTTCTACTGTTTATTGGAGCAGAGTAATTGCTGCTATTGTATTTGCAGTTGCTTCAGCAACAGACTGGTTTGATGGTCATATTGCTCGTTCACGTAACATGGTTACCAACTTCGGTAAATTTGCTGACCCACTTGCAGACAAGATGTTGACTATGACAGCATTTATCTTTTTAGTTGACTTAAAGCTTGCTCCAGCATGGGTAGTAGCAATTATCGTTTGTCGTGAATTAGCCGTTACTGGTTTACGTTTGATCTTAGCAGAAAACAAAGGTCAAGTTTTAGCAGCTAAGATGCCAGGTAAGATTAAGACTACTTGCCAAATGCTTTCAATTATTTTCTTATTGATTGGTAACTTCTGGTACATTGGTACAATCTTACTTTACTTAGCATTGATCTTTACTATCTACTCTGGTTACGACTACTTCCACCAATCATGGGGCGTATTCAAGGGTTCAATGTAATCAATAAATTAATAACTAATTAAAAGAAGCAAAAATTTGCTTCTTTTTTTATTTTCTCAGAAAAAAATGGACATTTTTCGCGTAATAAATAGTGTAGGGAAAATGATTTGAACATTCGTTTGCATTTTGCTTGCAAATTGGTTATTGAACAAAGTATAATTATTAAGTACGAAAATTTAGGAGGTAGCAATGGCCAAAGATGAAAAGAAAGCTGCTTTAGACGCAGCTCTTAAGAAAATTGAAAAGAACTTTGGTAAAGGTGCTGTTATGCGTATGGGTGAAAAAGCAGACACACAAATTTCAACAGTACCAACCGGTTCACTTGCCTTAGATGCCGCTATTGGTGTTGGTGGTTATCCTCGTGGCAGAATTATCGAAATTTATGGTCCAGAATCATCTGGTAAGACTACTGTAGCCCTTCATGCAGTTGCTGAAGTGCAAAAACGTGGCGGAACAGCTGCTTATATCGATGCCGAAAACGCAATGGATCCTGCTTATGCTGAAGCTTTGGGTGTAGACATTGATTCATTGATCCTTTCACAACCAAACACTGGTGAAGAAGGTTTACAAATCGCTGATACTTTAATTTCCAGTGGTGCGATTGATATCGTAGTAGTTGACTCTGTAGCTGCCTTGGTACCACGTGCTGAAATTGAAGGCGAGATGGGGGATGCTCACGTTGGTTTGCAAGCTCGTTTAATGAGTCAAGCTTTACGTAAGTTATCAGGAACTATTTCTAAGACTAAGACAATTGCCATCTTTATTAACCAGATTCGTGAAAAAGTTGGTGTTATGTTTGGTAACCCTGAAACTACACCAGGTGGTCGAGCACTTAAATTCTACTCAACTATTCGTCTTGAAGTAAGAAGAGCTGAACAGATTAAGCAATCAGGCGATGTGCTTGGTAACCGCGTTAAGATTAAGGTTGTAAAGAACAAAGTTGCTCCACCATTTAAGGTTGCTGAAGTTGATATCATGTACGGTAAGGGTATCTCTCAAAGTGGTGAATTGCTTGATATGGCTGCCGACAAGGATATTATTGATAAGGCTGGATCATGGTATTCATACAAGAATGACCGAATTGGTCAAGGACGTGAAAATGCCAAGAAGTATCTTGAAGATCACCCAGATATTTATCAAGATATTCAACAGCAAGTCCGTCAAGCTTATGGCATTGATGAAAAATCAATTGCTGATCGCGAAAATCCAGAAAAGATAAAGGAAAAGCGCGAAGAAGCTGAACAAGAAAAATCTGAAGCAACAGACGCTGAAAAAACTAAATAATATTAGTTTTAACCTTGGATTTTATGATATAGTCCTACTTTAGTAGACAGTACAAATATATAAAGTACTATCTATGAAA
>NZ_CABUIW010000020.1 GCF_902491705.1 uncultured Lactobacillus sp.
TAGTGAATCGACTATCCCGTCGGATAATCAATTCACTATTAAGCTTAGAATGTTTTGTTTGCATGAGAAAAAGCCCGATTGCTCGGACTTTTAGTACATGAATTTATTAAGAATTAATTCTTCTTGGTCTTGTCAAAGAAGCCAATAACCAATGCGACAGCACTGAGTACTAAGCCAAGGCCAAGTAAAGCAATGTGGTTTTGCTTTTGTCCTGTTTGAGGAAGGGATGCAGCCTTCTTAGATTGAGGTGTAGATTTAAGTGAAGATAACTTCTTAGCTTGTGGAGTAGCTATCTTTCCACCAACATTTGCATGTTCAACCATAGTCTTTGGTGTAGCAGTAACTGGCTTGGCAGACTCTGCTTTACCTCTTACACTTACCTTCTTAGAAACTAATTTAGCTTTAGCTTGGGCCTTAAAGAAAGTTTCTACATCGTCATTTGGAGTAGAAATAGAATGAGTTCCTGCGTCAGGTAATGGAGTCTTTGGCTTTGGTTCACTGAAGCTTGGAGTTACTGGTTGATCAGGAACTGGAGCCTTAGGTTGAGGTTTAAAGAAGTCTGGAGTTGTTGGATTATCTGGAACATTGTGATCAGGAATTACTGGGTAAGCTGGGTTAAATGGGAATGGCGGAATTTCATCTTTTGGCTTAGGGGTGTCTTCGCCTGGGTTAGTTGGTTTATCTGGTTTAGTTGGTTTAGTTATATCAAGTTTTGGTAAATCATAGCTTAAGTCTGGGCCTGGAGTGCCATAATCTAATTTGGGTAAGTCATAACTTAAATCTGGACCTGGAGTACCATAGTCTAATTTGGGTAAGTCATAGCTTAAGTCTGGACCTGGACCCGGTTTAATTGACTTGCCATTTTCTGGTGGTATAGCCACTAAATCCCAACGGTGTGTTTCACCATTAACTGTAATTTTATTACCAATAATATTGCCGTCAACATTAACGTAATTAGTAATATTAGCTTTGGTTGCTAAAATACTACCTAAATGATAATCTCCACCAATGTATAAGTTCTTAACAGTAGTACCGAAATTCCATAAGAATTTATTGGCATGACTCTGGCTATCAGAGGAGCCAGTAATTGCACTACCATCACTATATTCTAAAGCAAGGTGTGTTTGAACAGTTAAATCTCCATCTTTAATATTAGTTACGTTAAAAATGATCAAAGGAGCATCTTCACCAGCAGAAATACCTTTAATTGTGATATTGTGTTTCTGTGAAAAAACACTAGCATCAATTGTTACATAAATAGGATCTTTGCTATCTTTTTTATTTACACCTGAAAGATCGATGTAGCTCTGATTTTGGTCTGTAAAGTCAGCTTTAACACCTGCAGTTTGAGTATGACTAGCCCATTCATCAGATTTTTTACTTAATTTATCAAGTTCACCTTGAATATCAAGTTTTTGATCAGCTTTAATAATGTGATTGAAAGGAATTCCCACTTTCTCCCAGTTACCATTGTGGTTAACTTGAATAGAACTACCATTTTCATATGATCTGTATTCAATATCTGGTCCAAAAATTACAACCTTATTATCGCCATTAATTTGATTGATATGATCCAGATTACCAATATAGTGAATATCACCGACTGTCAAGTTAGCTGGAGCATTGGGATTAGTACCAAAATCTCCAGCAGTAATCTTATTAGTAGCAACGTTACCTGCAATGTGTGTATTGTCATTTAATTCATTGCCAAAAATATGAAAAATACCGGCAATACCCAATGGATCTTTTTCAGCAACTTCTTTAATGTAATTTGTTAATTTATCCTTGTTAACAGAACCATCTTCATTGTAAAAATCTTTAACGTTTACTTTTTCAATTTTTTTAGATTCTTCTTTAGACTCAGTGGTTTTTTCTTCAGCGTTAGCAGTATATTCTTTTGTATCACTTTGTGAATCATTAGCGGATTTATGATCATCAGACTTGCTGGTAGAGTCATCTTTTGTCTTACCTTGATTGTCATCATTTGCTTTTTGCGTTTTAGTAGCAGCTTTACTATCAGTACCTTCTCCTGTACCACTTTGCCCTTCAGCATTATCAGCTGCTCCACCGCCTGTTTGACCTAATTTAGCAGATTCAGCATTTACATCAGTTTGATCATCAGATGCAACTCTTGCGTCAGTTTGGTCATCAGGTTTACCAGTAGACCCCTTACCGCTTGTTCCCGTTGTTTGTTCAACAGCAGCCTTACCTAAAGCGGCTGCGCTTTGACCATCTACTGCTGCTTGCACTGGAGTAGCAAATACATTCATTCCCAATAATAAAGTTGTAGTACCAGCCATCAAGGCCTTCATATTCTTAGTCATGTCTCTTCAACTTAACTCCCATATAAAACTGCATGTAAAAATGCATAGGTTAGTCATACCTATACATCTTGCAAGTCGTATAAAATTATCATATTTTTCTTGTCGTATATAGATGTTGACTATAACTATACTATTGTTCTTTTTGGTGTCAAATAGTGCTTAATATATATGAATATAGATAACATACGTTCTCTAATTATTATTTTATATTTAGGGTCTATAGTGTAACTGATGTTATATTAAGATAACGTATTATCAAGGTTTCCTGTGTCAATATTTATTTTTTGAATTTTTGCAATCTTTTTCATTATGCAAAAATTAAATTTAAATTAATTTTTGTGTGTTATTGAATAATTTTAAAAAAGTATAGATTTTTAAAAATCTTAAAAATTTTCAGTAATTAAAGTATTAACTTATTCTTATAAGAATCAAGTCTATAGCACTTTTATGTAAATTGAATACTATTTACGCATATATAAAAAGCAGGGAAAAATAACATCTTTCCCTGCTTTCTTAATTATTTTTATTATTACTTAATCTTTTACTTCTTTAATTGCATCGATAATAGTACCATCACGATATTCAACTAAAGCTACAGTACGGTCTGTATATTCAAGTGGCTTAGGCACACCTACTTGCTTCTCAGCCATCTTTTGCAATTCTTTAATATCTAACACATTAAGACCTGGAACCTTGCTGAAGGCCTCTATGAGGTCTTTACGGGCAGGATTAATGGCAATACCACGTTCAGTTACTAATACATCAATTGATGAACCTGGTGTAACAATAGTTTCAACGCTAGGAACAACAGTAGCATTTCTACCACGAACAAGTGGAGCAGTAATGATTGTCATCTTAGCACCTGCAGCACCATCTTGGTGACCACCTACAGCGCCACGAATCACACCATCAGAACCAGTCATAACGTTAACGTTAAAGTCTGTATCGATTTGCAATGCTGACAAAATTGCAACGTCAAGGTTGTTAACAACAGCACCCTTGTTATGTGGATCAGCATACCATGAAGCATCAATTTCTTGTTGATTCTTGTTATTGGCCATAGAAGCTGCAGCACCCTTATCAAAGTCCTGTACATCCATTACCTTTCTTACTAATCCTTCTTCAAGCAAGTCGGTAGTTGGCTTAGTAATACCACCCAAAGCAAATGAAGCAGTAATGCCATCTTTAATCATGCTTTGACGTAAGTAACGAGTAACAGCTAATGCTGCACCACCTGAACCAGTTTGGAAGCTAAAGCCTTGCTTGTAGTATGGTGAGTTAACGATTACTTGGTTAACCATTTGAGCAATCTTTAATTCCTTAGGGTCCTTAGTAAAACGAGTAGCACCTGAGCCAATCTTATCAGGGTTACCAACCTTATCTACCTTAACTACGTAGTCAACTTGATCTTGCTTAATTGAAGCAGGAGTGTTTGGATAATCAACAATGTTATCAGTCAAAAGGACAACCTTGTTAGCATATTGAGCATCCATTAAGGCATAACCTAATGAACCAAAGACTGCATCCCCATCTTGACCGTTAGCATTACCTGCAGGATCTGCTACAGGCACACCCAAGAAGGCAACATCAATCTTGATCTCTCCTTCTTCAATTGAACGAGCACGATTACCGTGTGAACGGAAGATTACAGGGTTCTTTAAACCACCATGAGAAACAAAGTCACCAAGTGAGCCACGCATACCTGAAGAAGTAATATTAGTAATTACACCCTTCTTAATAGCTTCAACTACCTTGTCGTTCATAACACCAGTAAGTGAACTTGGAGCTAAAGTTAAATCCTTGTACCCCATTTTAATAATCTTGTCCATTACCATGTTGAAGACATAGTCACCATTTCTAAAGTGGTGGTGGAATGAAATAGTCATCCCATCTTTAAGATTGTTCTTAATTACATCGTCCAGTGAATCAACAACTTTGTTTTGACCAGTAGTAACTCTTACCTTTGGTGCAACACGTTGAACTTCTGGATGACCAATTTCAGTAGTTTCAAATGGCTTTAAATCCATTTTTTTCATTAAATCGTCTGGTAATTCGCGTTTAACTTTATTCTCCAATGTAGTTACCTTCTTCATCAATCAAGTTTGAAGCTTTTGCTGTTTCAAGGACACGCGTAGCTTTTTCAACAACTGGCTTATCAACCATCTTACCGTTAAGTGAAATTACGCCGCTACCTTTAGCCTTAGCTTCACGAATAGCGTTTTGAACATTCTTAGCTTGTTCAATTTCTTCTTTAGTTGGGTTGAAGACCTTGTTAACCATTTCAATTTGACGAGGGTTAACCAAACTCTTACCGTCATAACCCAATTCATGAATGTAGTTAGTTTCGCGGTAGAAGCCTTCAGTATCCTTCATGTTTGAGAAGACAGTATCAAAGGCATAAACATCAGCTGCACGAGCTGCTTGCAAAACCATGTTACGAGCAAATTCAAGTTCGCGACCATCTGGATAACGGTGAGTGTGCATGTCTGCAGTATAGTCTTCACCAGATACGGCTAATCCCATCATCAATGGAGTTGCTGTAGCAATTTCTGGTGCGTTAAGTACACCCTTAGCACTTTCAATAGCGGCCATCACACCAATTGAACCTTTTTCGATACCATATTCATCTTCCCAGTGTTCAATATCCTTAACCAACTTTTGAATCATGGCTGCTGATTCAGTCTTTGGCAAACGAATTACATCAACACCAGCCTTAACCATGGCACGAACATCTTCATCGTAAAATGGTGTATCTTGACCATTTACTCTTACTACAATTTCGCTGCCGCCAAAATCAACAGTCTTAATTGCTTCATAAACCAGCATTCTTGCGGCATCTTTTTCAGTCAAAGATACTGAGTCTTCTAGGTCAAGCATAATTGAGTCAGCGCCATAAATACCAGCATCCTTGATCATAGCTGGGTTGTTACCTGGCACAAACATCATAGTTCTACGCAAACGATTCTTAACGTAAGTCATTAGAGCACCTCCAAATCTGGCTTGTCTTGCGTTTCAGTTGCACGTTGAGCAGCTGCTAAAGTACGAGCTTTGATTACACAATCAAGAGCACCCTTATCAGTTGCCTTAACCTTAGCGTCCTTCAAACCATACTTTTCCAAAGTTTCAGTAATCACTTTTCTAATTTGATCGCCGTATGCCTTTTCAACTTCTGATTCCAAATCAATTTCAATACCGTTAGAACCCTTTGAGATCATAATTTGAATATCAGAACTTTCAAGTGTTCCAGCAACAGCTGTTGTTTTAATTTCCATCAATATTCATTCCTTTCTTAATTCTGGTTTGTAATTCGTCCATATTCTTCTTAATAAACTCATAAGTAGATTCTGGAACAAATTTGTTAATCTCTTTAAGATTGCCGTCTTTGATTAATTTTCTAACCTTAGTTGCAGTGACAATCTCGCCATCTTTTTCTAAACGCTTGACAACAATTACTTCAATATCAGGGCCTAATTCATGAGCTAAGCTGATGTTGTAGTAATGGGTTGTCTTAGAAAATGGTTCCTTGCCAATGTAGCGACGAGTGATGTTCAACTTTGGTGCAATTTGATTCTTGAATACACTAGCGTCAATTGAAGTTTGAACATTAATCAAATCATCTGGCGACTTCAAGAAGTAAGCTGGGAAAGTTGCTGGTGAAACCATGTAGTCACTACCAGAAACAACTTTGACATTGCTGAATTCCTTAACTCCTTCTTTAACGAGCTTCATCCGCTCATCAAAGTTAAAGAGTGAAACATCATTTGCAACTACGAAAACATAGACCAAGTCATTTTCTTCGCTAGCTATTTCAACTAAATGCTTATGACCCAATGTAAAAGGATTAGCATTCATTACAATTGCAGCAATCTTTTTATTCTCTTGATCTTCAATTCTTGGCAAATCATTCAAGTAGTCTTGAATATCAGGCGTACCATTTTCAAGAAATGCAGCTTCATCGGTTTTAGCTAAAAGATTGAAGTGTAAATGTTCAAAGCTCTCTGCATACTTTGCTTTAGTAAATACAAAAGAGTGGAAGATCTTTTCGCTAGTTAGATAGCTCATTAAATTTGTAACTACCTTGTTAAAGCGTGCACCTTGTTCTTCACCGTCATTTTTAACGCCAATATACTTTAAAACGTTGCCACTGACGCTACCGGTTCCTACTAAATTACCATCTTCGTCAACTAAGCCGATTGTGTGATCAATCACATTTACTTCTCTATCGCTAAAATCATGCAAGCCTAGTGAAGTAAGGAGTTGTTCCCATTTCTCTCTAGTTGAGGAGTCGTTTAAAAATAAATCAACGACTTTATCCATAAATATGCCACCTTACTAAGCATTAATATTAAGTAATTATTTTCACAAATTCAGTGTACTCCTGAATTTGCATTATTTCAATTTAATAGTTAATTTTTTAAATTTTTCAAAAAGTCGGCAATAATTTCATGTGTTTTTTCAGGTTGTTCTGCTTGTGGCAAGTGACCACATTCTGGAATAATTGCCGTCTTTACCTGATCATTCAAGTTCTTAATTGCCTCAGTAAATTCAGGATCAAAGAATGGTGATTTGGCCCCAGCAATTACAAGCAAAGGTACAGGCATATCCATAATAATGTCACGCCAGTCTTGTTCGGCATGGTCAATCAAGCACTTGTAATTTTCTTCAGGATCATAAGGGAATTCTTGATATTCCTTCTTAGCTGCTGCAAACATTTCATCATCGATGTGGTGATAAAAGGCTTTGCCAAAGTCTAGCTTTAACATTTCAGGATAATTGTCCCAATTTAAATCCTTAAAGCCATACTTCCAATTCTTGTCAGCAATCATTTTTGGTGATTGATCCAAATCTACCATTGCCTTAATTCTGCCCCTGCCATAAAGAGAGAAATAAGCCCAAATATTGGCTGCACCCATTGAGTTACCAATTGCGACAACATCATGCAAATCGAGCTTAACTAACAATTCTTCTAAATCTGCGGCATGACGGCTAATTCTTTGGCCGCGATAAGTTCGCTCAGATTGACCTTGATTGCGTGGGTCAAGCATAATAAAGCG
Source organism: uncultured Lactobacillus sp. (assembly GCF_902491705.1). Taxonomy (GTDB): domain Bacteria; phylum Bacillota; class Bacilli; order Lactobacillales; family Lactobacillaceae; genus Lactobacillus. The sequence goes on from NZ_CABUIW010000020.1 coordinate 7,379, forward strand.
ATATTGATCACCAAACAATCTAATTAAGTCGCGCCACATTTGGCTAGAACCACCAATGCCAGGGATACCTAGCAAAACTGGCTTATCTTTTTCACCAGTATCGCTATAATGCAAAGTTACATTATCATTTGTTTTAAATTCCATCTTTTTACTTCTTTCTCTATCTTTATTCAATTCATATTATTACGCAAAAAGGCAACCTGGTTATCCCAGATTGCCTTTATTTTTTACCAAACGCCAATAACTTTCATCCATAAAGTACCGACAATACCAAAGATTAAGATGTAGATAATACCTAAAATAAAGTTCATCTTCCACCATTCGCTTTGTTTGACATAGCCTGTCGTAGCCAAGATAGAAGCTGGGCCGTTAGCGTAGTGTGTAGTTGAAGCATTGATTACACCAGCGAATGCCAAAAGCATTGCAGATAAACCAAGTGGTGCACCCATAGCTGTTGCTACAGTTAAGAATGGTAAATATAGTGCTGTCATATGTGCAGTACCACTAGCAAAGAAGTAGTGAGTGTAGAACATCAATAAAACAAGTACTACTAATACCCAGCCCCAGCTAATGCCGTGAACTTCACTTTGAATAAATTTGGCAAACCAATCAATAAAGCCGTAAGAAATAAGCTTGCTGGCCATGAAGATCAAGATTGAAAGCCAAATCAAAATGTTCCAGGCACCAGTTTCATGCAAGGCATCTTCCATGCTCAAAACACCAGTGATAAGCAAAAGCGTTACAGCTAAAAATGCTACAAAGGCTGAATCAAGTTGTGGAATCTTGAAGAAGCCTGACAAAACCCAAAGTAAAATTGCTAAGCAAAAGACTGCAGCCATGATCTTTTCTGGTTCAGACATTGGTCCCATTTCTTGCAATTTGCTATCTGCCCACTTTTTAGCATTAGGAGTTTCTTTAACTTCAGGTGGGTACATCTTATAGATAACAATTGGAATGATGATAGTAGCTACAATTACAGGTACAAGTCCTGCCCAGAACCAGCTAACCCAACTCATTTGATAGCCTTTTTGAGCAGCCATCTGTTGAGCAACCAAGTTAGGAGCCGCACCGGTAATAAACAGAGCAGTTGATAAGATGTTGGCATGAAATGCAGTAAAGTCTAGATAAGCACCGATCTTTTTTCTTGATGGATCGTGTGAATTAGAATCATAACTCTTAGAAATTGATTCAACTACTGGCCAAGTAACACCACCAGTACGAGCACTGTTTGATGGAATCAAAGCACCCATGATAAGCTCCAAACCGGTAATAGCGTAACCAATACCGATTGACTTTTTACCAAAGCGCTTAATCATCAAGTAAGCTACACGATTACCCAAACCGGTCTTGCTAATACCGTGAGCCATAATGAAGGCCATCGCAATTAACCAGGCAGCTGAGTTGCCAAATGAACTCAAAATACCAGTTTGAACAACAACACCCTTGGAATTAACCACGTCCTTGACTGGGGCTAAGCCAACCAAGACAGTTACAACCATTCCCAAAAGCGTAGTACCACCGATTGGCAATGGCTTTGTGATACATCCCACAATAGTTGCTACGAAAATAGCAAACATTTCCCAGGCTTGAGCGCTTAATCCAGCTGGGCGCCAAGGAGTGATTACCCACAACAAAATTCCGACTACTAAAGGCCAAATAAAGCCTTTGTAGTTAACCTTTTCTAAATTTTTCACTTTTTCTTCCCCTGCTTAGCTATAAAAACTAAATTTTAAAAATGAATGTTTTCACATGTAATTATATACCATTTATTTTATTTTTAAATATTTTTCAAATAAATATTGCTTTTTTAGTATTTATCAAAAATATAGTAATTTGTGAAATAAGTTCATAAATGCTTCGTTATTTTTAAGGGTAAGAAAAAAAGACCCACATATTTGTGAGTCTCAAAATACTAGCCGATGTTGTCCCAAGGCTTAAGATCTATTGCTGGACCTTCTGCTAATTTAACTTGTTCGTCTGTTAAAAATTCTTTTCTAACTACGACATCGTAAACGTAATCTTCAAACCAAGGTTGGCTCATTTCGTAGAAGCCCTTGTGACCAAACTTATCACCCCAAGAGTTTTCAACCTTCCACTTGCGAATATGACCATGATCTTCATCAACACCAACTAAAGTCATATCGTGAGTAGCAAAACCTTCACCCGTAGCCAAACGATCAGCCTTGCTCATCTTGGTATCAACGCCAAACAATTTATCAGTTTGGTAAAGTTCAGTATCAAGATAGCCAGTCTTTCTTTCCATTTGCTTTAACACATCATTACCAAAAATTACTGCATCCCCAGCCTTAAGTTGCTTTACTGCAGCTTGAGCTAAGTATTCAATTGGCACGTTCAAGAATTTAATTTGGTCTCCACCATCAACATTATCATAAAGTGGCATGTGGTAGAGCTTGTTAAATTCATGGTTAGGGCAATTTGACAAAACTACATAATCATCGAACTTAAAGTCCTTGAAGTACTTTTGGACAAATTCGCGTGGAGTTAAATCTCTTTCCAAATGATACTTCTTATCATCATCGCGATATTCCAAATCAAACTTCTTTGGTGGTTCACCTAAAGCAACAGATACCATACGGTAAACTTCATTCAAGAATTGCTTCTTGGTCTTTTCAATTTCGTCTTCTTTGCCTTCGTTTACTAACTTACGTAAAGCTATAGCATCTTTTCTCTCTTTACGTGCCAAAGAATCAATTAAGCCTGTGGTGTTATTTGAATTAAAATTTTCAGGCATTGCATATGAAGGCACAACACCATATTTTTTAACCAAGTTGATTGCCATACTCCAAAGGCCACCATCTTCACCGGCAAAAGCAAGCCATGATTGAACTTCACGGTCGTTGATTGGCTTATCAGCTAAACGAATCATTGCATCGTAAAATGCATTAGCACGTTCAATCTTATCCCAGAAGAAGTTATAAGCTTGTGAGAAAGTGAAGTCCTTTACCTTGTTCTTCTTACCAAAATAATGACGTAAAACGTTTAATGTGGCAAACTCCCAGCAGCGGCCAGAATGCTTTTGATCAGTTACGCCGCCAATATCAAGTTCAGTTGAAAAGACATGGTTTAAACGTTCTGAAACACCATCATTAAAAGATGCTTCAAGAAGTCCACTACGACGAGCAGCACGAGAAGCAACTTGATTTTTATCATTAGAATTGAAATCCGCAGAAAAGTCTGCGATCTCTTGATCAGAAATAACTGTCATACTCTACCTCGTTTTTATTTAATCTTTTATTAATTCTTTAATCATAATGATACATTTTTTTGAATTATCTGACAAGACAAAAAAAGACGCTCATTTGGAGCGCCTTTTGATACTTTATTTAAATTAAAGTTCGATGCCTGATAAAACTTCTTGCATCTTATCAGCTGAGTTAATCATCTTAGCCTTTTCAGCATCTGAAATCTTAGTTTCGATAACCTTTTCAATACCATCGCCGTTGATAACAGCTGGAGTACCTAAGTAAAGGTCATGCTTAATGCCGTATTCACCGTTAATTGGTGCTGACAATGGTAAGCAGATTGAACGGTTGTCCAAAACAGCACTAACAATTTGAGTAAGCATCATAGCAACACCGTAGAATGTAGCACCCTTGTTAGCAATGATCTTTCCGCCCTTCTTACGAACGTCGGTTTCAATTTGGCTTAATACTTCATCGTTAATTTCTGGGTAGTCACGAAGTGGCTTGCCTGCAACAACTGATTCGTCAAAGTTTTCAAAACTAGTGTCGCCGTGTTCACCTAAAACCATTGAGTTAACCTTAGCAACTGGAACATTAAGCTTCTTAGCAAGTTCAACACGAAGACGCATTGAGTCAAGTGAAGTACCAGTACCAATTACACGGTTCTTTGGAAAGCCTGACAACTTTTGAGTTAAAGTAGTCAAAATATCTACTGGGTTAGCTGAAACAACAAATACACCCTTGAAGCCTGATTCAACAACTGGTTGAACAATACTCTTCAAAATCTTAACGTTCTTAGCAACCAAATCAAGTCTAGTTTCACCTGGTTTACGAGGAACACCTGCAGTAATTACACAAACATCTGCATCCTTAGCATCGCTGTAATCAGCTGGGTGGATATCAGTTTGACCCATAAATGGAGTGATGTCTTCAAGGTCCATTGAGTCACCAACAGGACGATCCTTAGCTACATCAAAAATTGCCAATTCATCAACAGTGGTGTTTTGTAATAAGTCATTTGCAAAGGTTGAACCTACGGCACCATCACCAACAAGAAATACTTTTCTACTCATAAGTTATATTAGTCCTTTCATAAACGTAATTTAATCTACATTGCCTATTATACACTAAGCGCTTACATTAGACACTATTTATTGATTAATTACGTTAATATTTGTTCTTATTTTCACAAATTATAACAAAAAAGAAGCACTTGAGATGCTTCTTTTTCATTAGTTTAACAATTATTTAGATTCTTTGGCATATTTAGCCATTTGGATACCAGCTTGACGACCAAAAATAACAGTTTCGGCAATTGAGTTACCACCGATACGGTTATTTCCGTGAAGTCCGCCTGAAACTTCACCGGCTGCGTAAAGTCCCTTAATTACATTACCGTTAGTATCCAATACTTGAGTTTCAGTATTGATATGAATTCCGCCCATTGTGTAGTGAATAGCTGGGTGAATATGAATAGCATAGTAAGGACCACGGTCAAGTTTACGATCCATACCAGTAGTTCTACCAAATTCCTTATCCTTATGGGTTTCTACTGCATTGTTCCAGCGTTCTACTGTAGCAGCCAAGTTTTCTGGATCGACATTAATTTCCTTAGCCAAATCAGCTAAAGTACTGCCTTCTTTAACAAGGCCAATGTGAGCATAAAATTCTACTGCACCAAAGTGAGCACGAACACCAGAGTCAAAGACTAAGTATGCACCATCTTCGTGCAAATCAGTAATGGCAGCTGAAACAATTTTACGAGTGTTCAATTCGTTAACAAAACGATTGCCGGCTTTATTAACTAAGATAGCACCTTCACCACGTAATCCTTCACCGATTAAGTAAACGTGTGGATTATCAGTATCTGCAGTTGGGTGAACTTGAATAAAGTCCATTTGCATTAATTGTGCATCTAATGGCTTAGCTAATTTCAAACCATCACCAGTAGCACCTGGTTGGTTAGTTGTCTTGTAGTCTGCTAAATCTGGACGATACTTTTTAATAATTTCTTTTGAAGCACCGAATCCACCAGTTGCAAGCAAAACTGCCTTAGCCTTAATAGTCTTAGTACCATCTTCAGTTTCAACTTCTACGCCGTTAACTTTTTTGTTCTTATCTTGCAACAACTTAGTTACTTTAGCACTGGTGAAAATATCAACGCCAGCCTTCTTTACTTGGTTAGTCAAACGAGAAGTCAAATAAAAGCCAACTGGTTCCATTGAACCTGGACGGTGAGCTCTCTTTCTGCTCATACCACCAGTAATAGTTAAGTCAGTTAAACGAACGCCATACTTCATTAACCAGCTAATTGCAATTGCAGAATGGTTAACAAAATATTTAAGCATAGCACGGTCGTTTAACAAACCGCCACCTTTTAAAGTTTCTTCATAAAAGTCACGATTATTATCAATGATGCCTTCATCAAGTTGAACTAATGATTCAGATGCATTCATACCACTTGAAGCACGACTAGTATTACCACCAGTTTTACCATTCTTTTCTAGTACAACAACATTTAAGCCAAGTTCACGTGCTTGAAGTGCTGCAGTAAGTCCAGTACCACCTGAACCAATAATTACGGCATCGTATTTGTTCTTTAATTCTTTATTATTTGGCATAATATCCCCTATTATTCTTCTGGAGTAGACTTGTCGACATTAGTCATCTTCATGTAGTCCATCCATTCATCGTATTGTTTTTCAGTTACCTTGCCACTCTTTAAGGCAGCTTCTTTCAAAGTAGTACCTTCCTTGTCTGCAGTTTGAGCAATCTTAGCAGCAGCATGGTAACCAATATGTGGTGACAAAGCAGTAACAGTCATCAATGAATTCTCAAGTAATTCATCCATTCTGTCTTCGTTTACTGTTAAGCCATGAATCATTTTATCAGCAAAACCAGTAATTGTACCAGTCAAAATATCACATGAATCAAGGAATGACGCAATAATGACAGTCTTGAAGACGTTCATTTCAAAATTACCTTGGCTTGAAGCAAAAGTAATTGTGGTGTCGTTACCAAATACCTTGGCAGCAGCCATAGTTACAGCTTCAGCTTGAGTTGGGTTAACCTTACCTGGCATGATACTTGAGCCTGGTTCGTTAGCTGGAATATTTAATTCATGGTAACCAGCACGTGGACCTGAAGCAAGTAAACGAACATCTTGGGCAATCTTAAACATGTCAGCTGCCAATGTCTTAAGAGCACCGTGAACAACATCAAGACCAGAGTGGTGAGCTAAGCCCCAGAATTTGTTAGTCTTAACCTTAAATTCGTGACCATAAACTTCTGATAATTTACCAGCAATCTTTTCAGTCATACCAGGTGCAGCATTTAATCCAGTACCTACAGCAGTACCACCGATAGCTAATTCATAAAGAGTTGGCCTTAATTCTTGAATGTAAGACAAATCATGCTTCAAAGCTGAAATATAACCTGAAACTTCTTGACCAAAAGTTAAAGGAGTTGCGTCTTGAAGGTGGGTACGACCAACTTTAACAGTCTTCCAGTATTTCTTTTCCTTAACGACTAATTCATCAATTAAGTGTTGGATAGCTGGTTCAAGCTTATCAAGTGCTTCAACGGCAACAATGTTCATTGCTGTTGGATAAGTATCATTTGAAGATTGACCACGGTTTACGTCATCGTTAGGTAAAATGTTTAAGCCGGGATGCAACTTATTAGCTAAGTTAGCAACAACTTCGTTTACGTTCATGTTGCTCTGAGTACCAGAACCGGTTTGCAAAACATGAAGTGGGAAGTCTTTTCTTAAATCTTCATCACTTAAAGCCAAAAGATGATCAATTGCGTCTTCAATTGCTGCACCTTTTTCTTTTGTTTCATCCCCAACTTCAACATTTGATTCAGCTGCAGCCTTCTTCAAATGCAAGAATGCACGGATGATTTGAAGTGGCATTAACTCACCGCTTGGGAAGTTATTGCGACTTCTTTCTGTTTGTGGACCCCATAAAGCATCCTTAGGAATCTTTACAGGACCAATAGTGTCACTTTCAATACGATATTCTTCTTCGCTCATTATTTTTCCTCCTTACATAAGCATAAGGTTTTTGTTAGTTTTCAATCAACTTTTATAATACCTGTAAAGGCTTTCTTTTTCAATCAAAGAAAAAAGATCTAGTTAACTAGATCTCTTAATCTTCCTATCTATTTTGGTGGTTCATCTTTTTAGCAAAGAAGTCACCTACAATTTGAACAATGAAAATCAAAATGATTACTAAAATTGTAGCCACTAAAGTAACATCATTGTTAAAACGGTTGTAACCATATGAAATAGCTGTGTTACCTAAACCACCAGCACCGATTGCTCCGGCCATTGCAGTCAAACCAATCAATGAAATAATTGTTACTGTTGATACACGAATTAATTCTGAACGTGATTCATGTAAGTAAACATCAAAGATAATGTCGGAAACTGTAGCACCTAAACTTTGTGCTGCTTCCACTTTACCAGTATCTACACTTTCAAGAGCTACTTGAACCTGGCGAGCATAAAATGGAAAGACACCTAATGTTAATGGAACTAGCGCTGCCTTCATACCGATTTGAGTACCAACAAGCTTTTGCGTAACTGGTGCAACAAAGGCAAGCAAGATAACGAATGGAATAGCTCTAAAAATTGAAACGATCTTATCGCAAACATTGTACCAGAACTTGTTTGGACGAATTCCATCTTCTTTGGTTACTACAAGAAGTACACCGAAAATGATTCCAAGAATGCCACCGAAGATTGTGGCCCAAAAAGTCATAAATAATGTTTGAAAGATACTAGTTCCCCAGCCGGCGTCTCCACCCCAGCCGAGTTGGACAACATTTGGACAAACTTTTTCAAACCAACTAATCATCTAAATTCCCCTTTTCATCCAATCTAGTTAAAGTAACGTTTTGCTTCTCCAAGAATTCTCTGGCTTGCTTTTGTTTTTCGGCATCCCCTTTAACCAAAACAACTAACGTACCAATCGCTTCGCCATTTAATAGTTCCACGTTACCGTAAAGCATTGAAACTTCTACGCCGATTTGACGGTAAAGTTCAATAATGATTGATTTCGTCACATTGGCAATACTGTAAACCAGTTGATATACTTCTTCATTTTCTTGCAATTTACCTAAGTTCAAGGCATCCAAAGTTTGGATAGCTTCAAGACTTCCGCCGACAAAGCGCTTAGTCAATTCCTTCTTAGGATGTAAGAAGACTTGACGCAAGTTGCCCTTTTCAATCATCTTACCGTGTTCCATTACGGCAACCTTGTTACAGATCTTTTTAACTGCGTCCATTTCGTGGGTAATTAAAACAACAGTTAAGCCAAGCTGCTTATTCAATCGCTTCAAAAGATCCAAAATCTGTTGCGTGTTTTGTGGGTCCAATGCACTTGTTGCTTCATCAGAAATCAAGATATCTGGGTGGTTAGCTAAAGCTCTAGCAATAGCTACTCTTTGCTGTTGACCACCAGACAATTCTACTGGATAAAAGTTTGCTTTATCTCTTAAGTCAACTAAGTCGAGTAATTCTAATGAGCGTTTTTCCAATTCTTCATCAGAAAGTTTTGAGTGCTTTAAAGCAAAGGCTACATTTTCCAAAACCGTAGTTTCATTTAATAGGTTAAAGCCTTGGAAAATCATACCGATTTTTCTACGTTCAAGTTGCAATTGCTTATTAGAAATAACTTGCTTGCCATCTTTAACAAAATCAACATCGTTGACCTTAATATCACCTTTACTAGGGTGTTGTAAAAGGTTGATCGTTCTAACTAAAGTGGACTTACCTGCTCCAGAAAAGCCGACAACTCCATAAATATCGCCTTTTTCAACGTGTAAGGTTACATCACTAACAGCTTTGACAACTTTTCCCTTCTTTTGTGGGAAGTCTACATCAATGTGATCTAATTGGATAATGCTCATTCTAACCCCTCCTACTTAATCTTGATATCCCAAGCAGCAATTTGTGAGTTGCCGTAGAAATGCTTAGTCAATTTCTTGGTCTTTTCAGTTTGATATGCCTTAACTACATCTTTGTAAAGTTGATTATTTTCTTGTCCCTTTTTAGCACAGATGATGTTGATCCATTGCTTAGAATCTTTATTAACTGGTTCAACATAAATAGTTTGCTTATCACCTAAACCAGCCGGACCTGCATAGTCATTGTTAACTACTGAAGCATCAACTGAATTGATTACTCGACCAGTTTGTTCTGCACCAACTTCCTTTAACTTGAAGTTGCGTGGGTTCTTAGTAATGTCAGCTACAGTTACAAGAGTCTTACCTTTTCTTAAACCAATTAAGCCAGCATTTTTAAGTACGAATAATGCTCTTGATTCATTAGTTGCATCGTTTGGAATAGCAATTGTAGCACCGTTAGGCAATTCAGATATCTTTTTGTATTTCTTAGAGTACAAACGAATTGGTGCAATATAAGTTCTACCAATTGGTACTACGCCACCACCATTTGACTTGTTCCATGCTTTAAGGAAGGCATAGTGTTGAAATGCATTCAAATCAACGTCGCCAGATTTTAAAGCTTTGTTTGGTTGATTATAGTCAGTAAAGTTCTTGATCTTAATCGTGATACCATAATCTTCTTTAGCAGTTTGAGCTACGCTCTTCCAAATAGCTGCATCTTGCTTACTTTGCGAAACAACACCAACAGTTACTACCTTAGCTTGGCTTTTGCTTGGAATCCCTGGTCCAAAACTAAACCAACCAGCAATGACAATCAAAACTCCGATAATTGTCCAAATAATTGTATTTCTCCGCCTACGCTTACGCATAAAAAACTCAACTCCTAAATCTTTGATGAAAATAAAAAGAGCATCCATCCCAAAAGGACGAATGCTCGCGTTACCACCTTTAATTCATTTATCACTCACGTGATAAATCTCATTAGCTACAAAATTATAGCCTGCACTGTTAACGGGTGCAAATCCGCTGATAGCTAAATATCACTATCAGTCATCGTTCCAAGCCCATATTCGCTAGGTCTTATTTGCTAACTTTCACCACAATGTTAGCTCTCTTTATAAATAAGAATACTAGCTACTCAGCTCTTCAAGATGTTTGATTTATAATTTGTTATAAATAAGTTATCATCATATTTTAATCTAGTCAACATATTTTTTAATTTTTATTCTTAGTAAACGCTTTTATTCTATAATTAGGTTAATTACATAGTTTGCTAAGGAGAAAAAAATGAAGAAAAATCATTTTCGAAATTTTGCTCTCTCATTAGTTGCAGCAGTTGGATTAATTTCCTTTGCCAACACTAATGTCCCACGCAATAATCAAACCGTTTATGCTGTTTCAGATAAATCACTTGCTAGTCTAAAGTTTCATAACAAAGAGATTGTCACTGTCGACCACAACAGGCCACAATTTTCTAAAAAAACGCTGTCTAAAAGTCATGGCCCATGGCAAAAATACAGCAACTTGGACTATCTAAATAGAGCTCATGCTGCTAACGCCCTTTTGAATAAAAAGTTGATGCCGCATGCTAAGCGTGCTGCTTTAACTTGGGATCCAACAGGTTGGCATAACAAACGAATTGCTAGCGGCTGGCTTTACAATCGCTGCCACTTGATTGGTTATCAATTGACTGGCCAGAACAATAATCCACGCAACTTAATTACTGGGACGCGTGAATTAAATGATCCTGACATGCTTAAGTATGAAAACGAAGTTGCCGATTATTTGAAAGACTCTTCTAGCAACTACATTCGCTACAGAGTCACACCAATTTTTAAGGGTAATGACTTGTTAGCTAACGGCGTTGAAATGGAAGCTAAATCAATCGGCAGCAATGCAGTTGACTTCAATGTTTATATTTTCAATGAACAACCTGGAGTCGTTTTAAACTATAAAGATGGAACCAGCCGCGTTAAACATGGTTCAAGTACAGTTGCTGAACAGGTAAATTCTAGAAAACGTTATACTAATCCTGTAACTAAGAAAAGAACCATCCACAACATTAAGCATAAGATTTCTACTGCAAATTACCGTGTAATCGGTAATAAACGTAGTAAGATCTACCATGTTGCTAATGGTGAAAATTACCATATGGATCCAGCTAACGCAGTCTACTTTTCTTCTGAAGCCGCTGCTAAACGTGCTGGCTATCGTAAATCTTTAAGATAATACAAAAAATGAGCTATCCACTTTTGGATAACTCATTTTTTTACTTATTGAACGCTCTTGCGCCCGCGTTGGTAAGCATCATGCACTTCCGCAAAAGTCATATTTTTACCTTTTTGGTCAAACACAACTAACACTTCTTGCACGCCATCCAGAATTCTTGATAACCAGCGGAAAATTGTAGTAGCCGCACAGAACAAGATAAACAGGATAAACATTGCTTTATGAGAAATCATTGTTAATGAGAACAAATTATGCAAGAAGATGATGGCAATAACTAAACCTAAAAATGATCCAATCATTACGCCCAAACGGAATTTATTAAGTGGTGCCGAAATGTGGTAAAGCACCATCATCCCTACTGCCACCAATAAAAGCGTTGCCGTAGTACTTACATCATTATGATTAAGTGCAATATAGTCACCTGCGACTACCAATACACTTACTGCCAGCATATCGGTTACCCCACCAGGGATCGCTCTTGCCAATACATTTGGAATAAATTGACCGCGAATTCGGTTGTGATTGCTTTCTAGAGCCAACAAGAATGATGGAAGTCCGATAGTGAAAGCAGAAATCAACGTAATCTGTGATGGTTGCAACGGATAATTGATAACCATTACTAATGAGAAAATTGCCATCAAGAATGAGAAGATATTTTTAACTAAGAACAAACTTGCTGAACGTTGAATATTATTAACTACGCGCCGTCCTTCATTTACAACCTTAGGCATTCTAGCAAAGTTGGAATCAAGTAAAACTACCTGTGAAGCTTGGACAGCAGCACTGTTACCAGAAGCCATTGCGATTGAACAATCGGCTTTTTTCATTGCCAAAATATCATTAACACCGTCACCAGTCATAGCAACAGTATTGCCTAAGTTCTGCAATGCCTTGACGAACTTTCTCTTTTGTTCTGGTTTAACTCTGCCAAAAACGCTGTAGTTCTTTACCGCATCTTCATAACCATCTTCTGGTATTTCCTGGGCATCAATATATTTATCAGAATTTTTAATACCAGCTTGCTTAGCTACTCTTGAAACAGTTACCGGATTATCACCTGAAATAACCTTAATTTCTACACCTTGCTTAGCAAAGTATTCAAATGTAGCCTTAGCTTCTTTTCTAATTGGGTTAGACAAAAGAATGTAGCCATATACTTCTACTGGCTGAGACAATTTAGAATTATCTTCATCTAAAACGCCAGGATAATTAGCTACGATTAAAACACGATAGCCAGTTGCAGCGTATTTTTCAAATTCATCTTTATATTGGTCAAACTGATCACGCAAGACCATTTCTGGAGCACCAATTAAGAGCGTGTGATCATTAAAAATTACACCACTATATTTATTAACTGAAGTAAAAGGCAAAATGCTGCTGGCTTTTTTACCACTATTTTCAGTAAAGTGCTCGTGAATTGCCTTCATCGTTGCATTATCTGCTGGCATACTTGTGGCAAAATCACCAATCAGCTGATCTAGATTTCCCTTAAAATCTTTTGAAGGAACAGCTTTTTCTACACTCATCTTAGGTTCAGTAATTGTACCCGTCTTATCAACACAGAGCACATTAACACGGGCTAATGTTTCAACACTCTTCATGTCATGAAGCATTACCTGCTTGCGAGCTAGTCGAACTGCAGCCAGTGCCAAAGCAATAGTCGTTAAAAGATACAATCCTTCTGGAATCATACCGATGATGGCAGCTTCCATTGATACGATGCTTCGGTACAGCGACATGTGATTGACGAAAAAGCTCATTGAAAACAGTGCGATACCCAAAGGGATGATAATAATACCAACCCATTTGATTAATTTATTAATTGAGCGCACCATTTCAGATTGTTCACTGCTACCCATTGCTTTAGCTTTAATAGTTAACTTAGAAATGTAGCTTTCCTTACCTACTTTTTCTAGTTGCATGTAAGCAGAACCTGATACTACAAAAGAACCTGACATTAATTCATCGCCAACTTCTTTCGAAATTTCATCAGACTCACCAGTTAACAGAGATTCGTTGACCCGAATATTGCCTTTGACAACTTGACCATCGGCAGGAATTTGATCTCCCGTTTTTAGTAAAACTAAGTCACCTTTAACCAGTTTCTCAATCGGGACCTTTTCTTCCTTGCCATCACGCAATGCCACAATCTCTGTTGTGTTCATCACGTTTAATTTGCTTAAAATCTTTTTAGCACGGATTTCCTGCACAATCCCAATCACAGTGTTCAAAATAATGACTGGTAAAAATGTCAGGTCCTTATATGCCCCTACCACAACCAGCAAAATCGATAAAACTAGGAAAATCAAGTTAAAATAAGTAAACAGATTTTCCCGAATGATTTGCTTATTTGTCTTAAATTGATCATCAACGGCTTTGTTTACTTCGCCAGCTTGAATACGTTCTTCAACCTGGCTACTAGTTAAGCCTGTCTCTAAATTTGTTTTTCCTTCATTCATTTCTATTACCCGGTAAATAATTAATATTACATTTTATATATTATACCCGAGCACAAAAATAGCTCGCAAATCTGCGAGCTTATTTTATTAATTCTTAGCTTTTATATATTAAAACTACTTCAATAACTTATTTTTCTTTAGCCATGATCTAACTTCACTATTGTTATTGTCATAGCGAATACCATTTCTAAATTTAGCCTTATCTTTTTTAGCTAATTGCTTAATCACCTTTTCGGATGATCCAATTGGGGTACTTGTACTAGTAGTGAATGGAATGATTGTTTTACCGGCAAAATTATACTTATCAAATAAAGTATGAATTAACATTGGCGGACGTTGCCACCAAGTTGGATAACCAATTAATACTGTCTTATATTTCTTCAAATTAGGAATCTTGGTAGCCAAAGCTGGATGAATATTATTTTTACGTTCACGATCACCACGTCTTCCGGCGTCTTCATAACTCTTGTATGGCTTCTGCGGATTAAGACGAATCATTGTAGCACCAGTTTGCTTTTGAATATACTCAGCTGCTTTTTTAGTTGTACCTGTTACAGAGAAGTAAAGAATTAAAGTTTTATTATTACCTTTAGTTACCTTAGTTTGAGAACTGGCATTAGATTTGGAACTGGATAATGGTCTCGAATTACCACAAGCTGTAAGAAGCAAAACGATCATCCCTACCAATGTAAATAATCTTAAGAATTTACTGAACCTTTTCATTTTAATCACCTCTATTGTTTAATTAATGCCTAACCGACTGCGCAAGTTGCTGATCGCCATTGAACTGCCAGCACTGCCTACATAATTCATTTTGCCCACTGAACAAAAACGCTTAATAATTGCATCAGTTTCTTTTACACCATCCATTGGGAAGGCTCCCTGCATAATAAGCGCTATATTCTTACCTTTTAAGCCAGTTTGATCAGGATATTGACCAATTCTTTCAATCAAAGTTTTTAAAAAGCCACTCATCTCATGCCAATATGTTGGTGTACCCAAAACAATAGTATCAGCCATCGCCATCTTTTGATAAACTTCCTCAAATTGATCATCAGAAAAATTTTGACCAATTTGGTAAATCTTGTAATCAACTAAATTAATTTGATCGAAATCAATACCATTAAGTAATTTTTTACCCATAGCAGCAGTATTGCCATCTCGATTTGGACTAGCATTAATAAACAAAACTTTGCCTGGATTAATTGATTGATGATTAAACATACGCATCCCTCCTCCATTTTTCTTAAAGTCTAAACTATAGAGTTTACTCCATAGCAAATTTTTTTATCTTTTCTATTGCTGTGTAGTCGACTCCATGGTTTAAGATGACTTTGTAAAATACAGGAGGTATTAAATATGAGTAAAAATAAATTTGGTCTTGTTTATAAAAACGCAATTGAAGATAACGTTCCAGGTAAAGTTAATCTCAAAACTATTTATTACAAAAACTTCTTCGGTTTAACTATTGCCGCTAACCTTTATACTCCAGCTAATTTTGATAGCAAAAAGAAATATCCAGCTATTGTTGTTGCACATCCCAATGGCGGTGTTAAAGAACAAGTCGCTGGTTTATTTGCTCAAGGTTTAGCTGAAAATGGTTATGTTACCGTTGCCTATGATGCTGCTTATCAAGGTGCAAGTGAAGGTAATCCTCGTCAAACTGATAACCCTGCTTTTCGTGTTGAAGATATTAATGCTTCCGTTGACTATTTAAACAAGCTTGATTTCGTTGACGATAACCGGATCGGCATTACTGGTATTTGCGGCGGTGGTGGTTACACTATTCAAGCTGCTAAAACCGATAAACGTTTACGTGCTGTAGCAACTATCAGTGCATTCAACTCAGGTCGCGTTCGTCGTAATGGTTTTAAAGACGCTGATAAAGAAGGCATCCAAAAGAGATTGAGTGATGTTTCAAAGGCGCGTGAAAAATATGCTAAAACTGGTGAAGTTGATTATATTGGCAATTTGCTCACTGAACGTCATCACTTTAGTAAAGAAGAATTAGAACAAATTCCAGCTGGGCTTTATCGTGATGGTGTCGAATATTATGGTGATACTCACTATCATCCAAATTCTCAAAGTCGCTATACTACAATGAGTTTGATGAATTTAATGGCGTGGGATGCTGAAGATCAAGCAGATCTTATTAACCAACCACTTTTGATGATGGTTGGTGATGTTTCAGATACTCGTTATATGACTGAAGGTATCTTTAACAAGGCAACTGGAACTAATGATAAGAAATTAGTTCTAATCAAAGGTGCAAGTCATATTGAAACTTATTGGAAAGAACCTTATGTTACTGAAGAATTGAATAATTTGGTTTCTTTCTTCAATGAAAAATTGGCTTAATTAGATTTTTAGAGAGTGAGCAAGCTATACGTTTGCCCACTCTTTTTTTAGGTGAACTTATGAAAAAACGACAAATCAGTCTAATTATCTTAATTCTTATAATTACAATTGGAATAGGAACATTTATGGTTACCAGAAACAAACACGATACGATAGAAATGAAAACCAGTGAAGTAATTAAAAGCAAACAACTGCTTAAAGTTAAACGTTCAATTTTGCATATCAAAGATCAGCATGGTACTTTACACGGCACTCTTTTTACCAGTAACCAAGCGCAAAAAAATAAGCCGCTGATTATCTATTCCCATGAGCTCGGAAATAATCAATCAACTGGCTGGAAATATGCTAGATCATTAGCTAAACAAGGATATACTGCTTACACTTATACGTTTAATCATGGCTCTGCTGGTAGTGATATGACAAAAATGTCAATCTTCACTGAAGAAGATGATTTAAATGCCGTAGTAAATCACTTTAAAAAGCAAGGTTATAAAAAAATATTTTTGCTTGGGGCTAGCCAAGGCGGGGTAGTTTCCGCAATGACTGCAGCCGATCGAAAGGATATTAAAGGATTGGTGCTTTTTTATCCTGCTTTTGTTTTGCGTGATGATATGCTTAAAAGATTTCCTAATAACAAATTTCCTAAAACATTTGATATGTGGGGAATGACATTAGGTCGTGAATACCTTGCACGTCTTCCTAAATACAACATTGAAAAAGAAGTCATTCGCTATCATGGACCAGTTCTGCTTGTTCACGGCACCAGCGATTCCACTGCACCAATAAGTTACTCTGAAAGAATGGCAAAAACTTATAAAAATGCTAGATTGGTAAAAATTCCAGGTGCAGGACACGGTTTCTACGGCTTAGAAGCACAAAAAGCTACTAAAGAATTGCTTTCTTTTATTAAGAAAAATCAATAGCTATTTTTGATACTTCTTCCATATTGGTTCTACATTACGATGATCAATATTGCCTTGTTCTAAATTAACAAAATGATCATCAAAAATATCTAACTTATATTGCAAGACATTTTTAGTATCTTGCAATATTTTTATTTGTCGATTAATTGCATCGATTTGATCTGATAATAAATCCTTCTGCTTTTTAAAGGATTCTTCTGAGGGATGATTAAACAAGTAGCCAAATTCAGCAATTGCATCTAAAGAAAGTCCTGCTCTTTTTAAATTCATTGCTAAATAAATCCAATTCAATTCATAATCCGTATAAACTCGATAACCATTCTTATCTCTAGGGACATGCGGAATAATGCCCTTTTCTTCATAAAAACGTAGGGTATCTTTACTAATGCCGAAGAAGTCAGCTACTTCTTTAGAAGTTAATTCATTTTGTGATCCGTTCATTTAACTCACCTTTTTCTTTTAATTAAGAAAATTATAGCAAAAAAATACTAATCGCCTACTTTACAGACGATTAGCACTTTGGATAATACTAATTTCTAGCTTTTCTAACATAAGTTAAAAAAGTGTACGGATATTTATTCTTACTATCTGCATCATGATGCTCTTTATTCACTAATTCAAATTGTGAATAATCGATTTCTGGCATAGTCGTATCTGCTTTAAAAGCGCCATCAATTTCAGTCTTTTCAAGCACGTCGACTTGATCAATTAGCGCCTTAAAAATCGATACTCCACCAATTGCACAGATCTTTTCATCCTGATGCTCAGCTAGATAAGCATTCATTTCTTCTAGTGAGGTTAAAATTTCTACTTGCTTATTATCTTGCCACTTATCCTTTAACTCTTTATTCCGAGTTAAAACGATGTGCTGTCTTCCTGGCAATAATTTAGGCAAGCTAGTAAAAGTCTTTCTCCCCATTAAGATTGGGTGATTCATCGTTTTTTCTTTAAAATGCTTTAAGTCAGCTGGCAAATGCCATGGTAAATGACCATCTAACCCAATATTTTTCTCTTTATCTTCTGCCCAAACATATTCAATCATTTTTAATTCCTAAACTGCAACTGGAGCCTTAATTGTTCCGTGGTGCTTATAATCGACTACCTTAATATCCTTCATTTCGAAGTCCTCAATATGCTTCTTTTCAGGATTGAGCCAAAGCTTTGGTGAATCATAAGGCTTACGCGACAACAATTCTTTTACTTGTTCAAAGTGGTTGCGGTAAATATGTGCATCCCCCAGCGTATGAACAAATTCACCTACTTCAAGCCCAGTCTCGCGAGCAATCATGTTCAATAGCAATGCATATGAAGCAATATTGAATGGCACACCTAAGAACATATCGCCACTTCTTTGGTAAAGTTGAACGCTAATTTTACCATCCACTACATAAAACTGGAACATTACATGGCATGGTGGCAATGCACTTGTTGGGACATCTTCTGGATTCCATGCAGTAACAATCATTCTACGTGAATCTGGCGTTTCTTTAATTTGCTTGATCACATCAGCGATTTGATCAATAAAGCCGCCCTCGCGCTTTTGCCAATGACGCCATTGTGCACCATATACGTCACCTAAATTACCATACTTTTTAGCAAAATCCTCATCATCCAGAATTCGTTGATCAAACTTCTTCATTTCTGCTTGATAAATCTTATTAAATTCTGGATCGCTTTGACTGCGCAAACCAAAATCAGTCATGTCAGGACCTTGGTATTCGTCACTAGTTACCCAATTTTTAAAGGCCCATTCATCCCAAATATGATTGTTATGCTCTAACAAAAAGCGGATATTGGTATCGCCACGCAAGAACCATAAAAGCTCACTTTTAATTAAGCCAAAAGGAACTCTTTTAGTAGTTAACAATGGGAAGCCTTTTGATAAGTCAAAGCGCATTTGTGCACCAAAATAACTTCTAGTGCCTGTACCAGTACGATCGCTTTTATCATGTCCTTCAGTCATAATTTTTTGCAAAAGATCTAAATACGGTTGTTCAAGAATCGCCATTTTTTACACACCTTTCAAGTTATCATCTTGTTTAAGATACCATAGATCTGGTATTTTTGATAATGCAAACTACAAGATTTAGTGTGCTTTAAACAAAATAAAAAAGATGAACTTAATCATCTTTCTTACTTAATTTTTCTTAAATTCGCCCTTATGTCTAACCAAGTAAACAATCACTGCCACAATTAATACAAGTGCCCCTACGATAACTGAAATTCTCGTATCAGGGTTGATAAACATGAAGAATACAATTACAAGCAGCATGGCAAAAGCAAAGTAGTTTGAAAACGGATAAAGTGGCAACTTGAATGGGTGGGTAGCCATTTTATCTTTATTATGCTTTCTAAATCTAAGCTCTGCTAATAAGATTACGAACCATGGAATCATCCCTGGCAAAACAGATGAACTGAACACAATAACAAACAAGTCTGAAGCAGAGTGATTGAATTGTGATGCAATTACGTTTAAAACAAAGCCGATAAAGATCCCGCCAGAAATACCCATGATTGCGCGATCAGGCACGATTCTCTTTGAAATATGCTTAAACACGCTAGGTGCTTCATTATCGTGGGACAACTTAAACAGCATTCGACTTGATGAGTAAATTCCTGAGTTAGCACCAGATAAAGCCGCAGTCAAAACAACGAAGTTGATAATTGAAGCCGCTGCAGTGATCCCTACTTTAGCAAAAGTAGTTACAAAAGGTGACCCCAAGCTGCTTAACTTATTCCATGGATAAATGGTTACAATTACGAAGATTGCACCTACATAGAAAATCAAAATTCTAAGTAAAACTGACTTAACACTTTTGACAATGGCTTCTTGCGGATGAGCAACTTCACCAGCAGAAATACCTAAAAGCTCAATTCCTTCATATGAACCAACGATAATTGACATTGAGAAGAAGAAGCCCTTAAAGCCACCAGTGAAGAAGCCGCCATGAGCCCACAAATTGCTAAAGCCTGTTGGCTTACCGCCATTACCAACACCAAAGAAGATGACGATAAAACCTAAGATGATCATCAAGATAATGGTGATGACTTTGATCATCGCAAACCAAAATTCTAGGGATGCATACGCCTTGGCACTAGCTAAATTGGCTAAAAGCAAAAAGGCAATAATGATGATCCCTGACCATAAAGCACTAATATTCGGCCACCAATACTTTAAATATTCTGTTGCAGCAACTACTTCTGACATCCCTACAACAATATATTCAAAAACATTGGCCCATTCAGCCAAATACCCAGCTAAAGGATAGACATATTCTGTTGCATAATCTGCAAACGATCCAGTACCTGGATTGATATAGAGCATTTCCCCTAGTGCTCTCATAACAATGTACAAAATTAACCCAACAAACATGTAGGCTAAAAGTACTGAAGGACCAGTCCATTTAATAGTTGACGTAGACCCCATAAATAAGCCGACACCGATTGCTCCACCAAGTGAAATCATTTCCATTTGGCCAGCAGTCATCGTGCGCTTTAACTGAGGCGCGCTATTCTTTTTTTCCATGACTCAACTCTCCATATAATTAATCTATTCCTATTAATTACCGGAACTAATTTACTTTTGATTTTGGTGTTTTGTCAAGGGTAAAAAGAAAAAAGCTACTATTATTTAGTAGCTTCTTAGAACTTCGATTAAAAATAAGGAGTGTACAGGATTTGAACCTGCGCGCCAAGGAAAACTTGGTTCGCCGGATTTCGAGTCCGGTGCATTACCACTCTGCCAACACTCCACAACGTTTTTATTATAACCTTATTGCGAAAAATAGTCCAAACCTATTTTTTAACTAAAAATTGCAAAGATAATATTAATTTTGTTTAAAGATTGGTACTATTTTGGTTTTTATGGTTACAATAGATTTCAAAGTAAGTAATTGGGGATATTTTGCATAAATGAATAGTTATTTAGTGTTGCTGCTTGCAGCAGCTGTTTTATTGTTACTCATTTTTAATATCAAAACCTCACGTCGTTTCAACCTATTTGACCATTGGCTACACCATCAACTGATCAAAAAGCGCAGTGGCTACAAATGGCAAGTCATTGCCTTTATCAATGACCCTAAATTAATGGTTGTTTGGGACGTGCTTTTGGCAGGACTGCTTTTAAATGAAGAGCGCAACTTAACTGCACTTTGGGTGTTAGGTACCCTAGGCTTTGCAGATATTTCTGGTATTATTTTAAAGAAATTAATTCGGCGCAAGCGTCCTATCTTACATTCAGATATGGAAGAAGGCTACAGCTTTCCTAGTGGTCACGTTTTAGGTGCAACGACCATGGGATTAATCTTATTGCAGCTTTTTACAAAAGATTTAGGCATTGCCTTCATTGTCATTATTATTGCTGCTTGGGTGATGGTGATTATTTCTCGCTTGAGTTTAAAAGCTCACTACCCATCAGACGTAATTGGTGCAACTAGTTTAGCAATTGTTTGCTTCAGTATTTCACAGCAATTATTTTTAGCAATTTAAAAGGATATGTTACATAACAACATATCCTTTTTGTTTTACCTGAACGTTTGAATTGACATATTTTAGGGGGGTAGATAATTAAGGTAGATAAACTTAAAAGGGAGAAATTAACTATGAGAAAAAACAAATTAATGTTAATTTCTGCAGCAGCATTAATGGGTATTGCTCCATTATTTGCTTCAAATATTCAAAATAATACTGTCCAAGCTGCAGATACTAACGTAACTAACAAAATGATTATGCATACTGCATTGGCCTATGACAAAGACGGCAAGAGCACTGGCGTAAAGTACAATGCTTTCAGCTATGCTAAATTAGTAGCTAACCCAGTAAAGATTGATGGTGGTCTTTACTACAAAGTGGCTGATAAAGATCAATATTTAAAGGCTACTAACATTGATGGTGTAACTAGAACCATCACCCACAATACTTACATCTATAGTACTTCAACTCGTCGTACCAGCTACCAAAACAAGTGGAAGTTATACAAGGGTCAAACAATTACTACTTACGGTGGCTCTTACAAGTTTAGAAATGGCAAGCACTACTTCAGAGTAGGCGGTCCCGCTAAACAATATGTAAAATCATACAATTTGGGTCCAGTAATTAAAGTTAATACTGTTATGGGTCCTAACGATACAAATAGTAGCAGCAATAATAAGACTAATACTACTGATGCCAACAAAAACAATAGCACGACAAATACTACTTCTTCAGAAGAAACTACTGTAACTGTAACTTCTAAAACTGCTCCTCTTTATGTAGAAGTCCCTGATAAGGATATGGTTCAACCTTCAGGTAAGACTGCTAAAATGGGTGACAAATTTGTAGTTGACCGTTTAGAACAAGGAACTCGTGCTGGCACTGGTCAAGATGGTGACGATGACTGGGAATTAGCTATTTATCATATTAAAGGTACAAACTACTGGATTTACAATACTAACGTTAAAGCAGCAAAGAATATTCCAGAACAAAATTATATGAAAACTAAGAGTTCAAACATCATATTTATTCAACCAACAGATATTTACACTGCTAACGGTACTGTAATTAACTTCAATGGTGATCGTGCTCGTAAACAATCCGGTCGCTATAAAGTTGATAAATTACTTTATCTTTGGGTTCCAAGCGAAAACAAAGCAGAATTATTCTATCATTTAACTGGTAATTCTGTAGATGGTAGCAAAGGTACACTTAGTTTCACTGATGGCTATGTGAAAGCTAATGACGTTAAATTTGATACTAACAGCGTTGCCTTAACTCCATCAAATACACCTGAACAAGCTAAAGCTGCTGCTCAAAAATAAATTATAGATATACCAAAAAGACTCTACTCACAAATAATAGTGGTAGAGCCTTTTTTTCGCCTATTTAGCTTTGTATTTTTGTTTTATTCATGAAAACCTACCATAATACCGCCCTCTTCAGCATAGAAGCTACAAAGGCCACGCATTGGACGAACTGTAATTTTAGCATCTGGATATTCAGCTAAAATTTTCTCTTTAATTATTTCTGCGTCCTTTTCATTTTCGCAGTGATCAATAATTACTTCACCGCCGTGATAGTTATCTTCTTTCATGTACTTGATTAGTTCACGAATAGCCTTCTTCATTCCCCTAGCCTTAGTTAGTGGTTCAAGCTTGCCTTCTTTATTTGCAGTACCTATCAAATTAATTTTTAAAAGACCGGCAATCTTGGCAACAGCTGGTGAAACACGACCGTTCAAAGACAAATTGTGTAATGATTGCAAAATAAAGAGCAGATGTGTGTGCATTCTAAATTTAGCAATCTCTTCTTCCAAATCAACAAATCGAATGTCGCCTTGAATCATTTTTTCGATGCCATGCAAAACAATAGTAAGTTCAGGGCCAGCACTTCTTGAATCAACTACAATAATTTGACTGGTAGGATGCTTTTCCTCATACATTGCTTTTGCTTGCAAAGCTGAAGAAAAAGTCCCACTCATGCCACTAGTCATCGTAATGATAATTGCCTTTTCTGTTCCCTCTAATGCATCAAGCCATGCCTGAATACTTGGACAGGTAGTTTTACCGGCAACCTGATTTTTATTCATATCGGATAAAAATTCTTGGATATTTAAATTTTGATCATCAGTATAATCCTTGCCGCCAAAAGAAATAGTCAAAGGCACTACTTCTATATTCTCTGCAGGATTACTTTCCATATTGCTACTAGAATCAAGAATTAATTTAATATTTTCCATATTCAAATTCCTTATTTAAGATAAACAATTATTTTAATATATGTATTATATGCCATTATATAGCCATTTTTTATTTCATTTAGGAAATTTTAAAATGTAAACCGCTTTCATATGTTTACACAATCACAAAGTTAGGCTAAAATTTGAGTTGTAAAGCGGAGCAAAAATTGTTCCGTATGGCATGCAAAAATTTTGTTACATGCCATAATTTTTGAGGAGGTTTATAATGCTCAAATCAGTTATTGAAAATGTACACGCACTCGAAATTTTTGACTCACGTGGTAACCCAACTGTTGAAGTTCACGTTACCCTTTCAAACGGTGTCGTAGGTAAGGCTGAAGTTCCATCAGGTGCTTCAACTGGTGAAAACGAAGCCGTTGAATTACGTGACGGTGGTTCACGTCTTGGTGGTAAGGGCGTTTCAAAGGCTGTTAACAATGTTAACACTGAAATCAACGACGCTTTGAAGGGTATGGACCCATTCAACCAACCTAAGATTGACCAAACTATGATCGACTTAGACGGTACTCCAAACAAGGGTCGTCTTGGTGCTAACGCTATCTTAGGTGTATCAATGGCTACTGCTGTTGCTGCAGCTAAGGCTAACCACCAACCTCTTTACCGTTACCTTGGCGGTATTGATCTTGAAATGCCACAAACTTTCCACAACGTTATCAACGGTGGTGAACACGCTGACAACGGTATCGACATCCAAGAATTCATGATCACTCCAATTGCTAAGACTTCATTCCGTGATGGTTTCGAAAAGATCGTTAACGTATACCACACTTTGAAGAAAGTTCTTGAAGACATGGGTTACGAAACTGGCTTGGGTGACGAAGGTGGTTTCGCACCTAACATGAAGAACTCAGAAGAAGCTTTGAAGGCTTTACACGAATCAATCGTTAAGGCTGGTTACAAGCCAGGCGAAGATATCGGTATTGCATGTGACTGTGCTGCTTCATACTTCTACAACAAGGAAGACGGTAAGTACCACCTTGAAGGTAAGGTTCTTAACGATGAAGAATTAGCTGCATACTACGACAAGCTTTTGGACGAATTCCCTGAATTAATGTCAATGGAAGACCCATACGACGAAAACGATGTTGACGGTATGGTTAAGTTCACTGAAAGCCACAAAGACCGTATCCAAATCGTTCTTGACGACTTCATTTGTACTAACCCAGCACTTTTGAAGAAGGCTATCAAGGAAGGTGCCGGTAACGCTTCATTAATCAAGTTGAACCAAATCGGTACTGTTACTGAAACCCTTGAAACTATCCGTATGTCACGTAAGAATGGTTACAACACTATGATTTCACACCGTTCAGGTGAAACTGGTGACACATTCATCGCTGACTTGGCAGTTGCTGTAAACGGTGGTCAACTTAAGACCGGTGCTCCAGCTCGTTCAGAACGTGTTGAAAAGTACAACCGCTTACTTGAAATCGAAGAAGAACTTGGCAAGGGCGAACGTCTTGCATTCTTCCCAGACGATGTTGATCACGATTAATTTCGATTAACCGAGTACAATTTCAACAAAAAGCATGTAGATTAATTTCTACATGCTTTTTTGTTTTGTTTTTAAACTGATTTATTTTTGATAAGCTTTCTCAAAGCCTTTTACTAAAGTAGCATCTTTTACCGTTTTAACTAAGACTGATCCACCCTTTTTAGATTGATCAAGTAAGATCACTGGCTTATTATTCTTCAAACAGAACAAATAAGTATTATGCCATGATTTGAAATTATCATTAGCAATTGCTACAACATTGTATTGATATTTATTCTTACCTAAAGGACTCCAGCCTATCTTGATTGCTTTTTTATTTAAAACAAAAGTCGTTTCTTTAAAGACTGAAGTGGGACCTAAAAAGTAGACATTTTAAAACATAGGATTAATAGAGGCTTGATTCCGATATTCTTTCGGAGTTAAGCCTTTTAATCTGCTCTTTATCCTTTCTTCGTTATAGTATTTGATATATTCCTCTATAGCTTGAGC